>ONAL01000019.1 GCA_900315785.1 uncultured Eubacteriales bacterium | reverse complement strand
CCCTGAATAATATTTTTTGCTCTATTTTACACCGCGATTTAGAGTTTACACAGATTTTGGGACAGAGCCGCTGATGTAATTCAATTCAGAACCACATCAGCCTTCGTGTTAGTTATAGATTATTTCAGCGTTTACAATTTCTCTCGCTCTCTGAGCGGCGTTATTCATCTTCCGCACCCACAGCATTTGATCAGTAGCTTTTAGTTGCTCAGTGCAGCCTTCTTCTTTTGCGAAAGCCTGTACAAGCTCGTCGTACATCTTCTGTGCCTGTTCGTCAATGTCGGCAAGGTATTCATTCAGCTTACATTTTGTAAGCAGGTTAGTGTAAAGAATCGGGCGGCTGTGTTTGATATAGCGAAGGTGTTGCTTTCCCCACAAGCCGATTGGTCGGCTATCCTGTTCGGGAAGCGTTAAATTCGGCAGCAAATAGTCGCCCTGTTGTGTGTATGTAATCTCCATTTTCATTCCTCCTTGAAAATCACTTCACGATAGACCGTCTCGGTCGCTTCGTCGGTGATTTTATTCATCATCTTTTTCCAGAGCTCGGGATTGTTGATCCTGAGCTTTTCTGTAACGCTCTTTTGTTTTTTGAGCCGATTGACGGTTTCCTCATAGAATCGGTCTGCTCTCAGGTCGATCTCGGTGATATGCTCGTGGAGCACGCACGAGCACAGGAGCGTATAATACTTTACCTTATCGTGCCTCATCAGGTAATGCCGGTACCTTGTTCCCCACACTCCGTAGATCGCTTCAAGCGCAGGGAGCGTCAATTCGGGCAATTCATAGTCGTCCTTCTGTATGTAATATCTCTTGTTTTTGGCTGAAATTTTCTTTGACATTCGACGCCTCCGGTTGAGGTAAGATTTACCCGAAAAATCCACTTTATGGTCTCCGCCGCAATTTGTAACAAAAACCTCCTTTTTTGTAATATAATCGTGAAAACATAGATGCAGCCTGCGTTTTTGGGCACTCGGGTATGGTCTTATTATACATATCGCAGGTGCCATTGCGGCGCCCATATTGTTGGCGTCCTTGACGCCGAGGTCGGTTATTCTGCCGACTGTCGCGGCGGCGACCTTGGGGTGCTTTCCCGAATTTGTGAGGATACAGCTTCCCGAGCCTGTTACCGTCCACTGGGCTGTCGGTGTTCGCTGACCGCCGTATTCAAGCGGCGAGCGGTACTGCCTTTCGGCGGAGCAGAAGTGCGACGAGGTCACGCACGCGGCGATGTTCGCCGCGCCGCTCTCGACCGTGATTGCCGACAAAATCAGACCTTGCGCCATTGTGGAACAGGCTCCGTACTGTCCGAAATACGGAATGTTAAAGTCCCTCAGCCCGAAGCTTGAGCCCACGCACTGGTTGAGCAGGTCGCCCGCAAAAACCATATCGATTTCCTCTGCCTTGAGCTCAGCTTTGTTGAGCGCCGCCAAAAACGCTTCCTGCTGCAGAACTGTCTCGGCTTTCTCAAAGCTTTTCTGCCCCATATGTGAGTCGTAAAACTTCTTGTCGAACAGCTCGCCCAAGGGTCCGAGCGCTTCTTTTTTGCCGACGGCGGAGCCGAAGCTCCTTATCCTCGGCGCTTCGCCGAACGCTATTGTGTATCTTCCAACTCGATTAATCATATTATCACCGAGATTAGTTTGCGCAGAACGTCGGGAAATAAACAAAACCTCAGAGCTTCTGGAGCTCTGAGGTTGATTTGTGTTATGAAGTTGCTTTTTTCTTTTTCTTTGCCGCCGCAGCCTTTTTCTTTGCCGCGAAGACGCGTCTCGCCTGCTTGAGGTAGGTTACCATAAGCGTTTCGAGGTGCTCGTTCTGGGTTTTGAGGTCGCGCCAGTTGTTCTTGATTTTGGTGTAGAGCTCGGCGTCGATTTCCTTTTCCTTGTCGTTGAGGTCGTCTCTGAGCTCCTCTTCCCACATCTTGGCGGTTTTCTTCATATTCTTGTTGCGCCACTTCTCAATTTTCTTGTCGGACCAGCGCAGACGGTAAAGCTCGTCGGTGGACTTTGTGTTCTTCTCAGCCTCGGCTACGAAGTTCTTGACACCCGCAATGAGCTTTTCTCTTGTCGGCATATGGAGAGTGGGGTTCGGCGGAGGATTGGTCACGTCATACTCGTACTCGCCGCTCGCGAACTGCTTGGGTAAGCAGCAGTGGAGCCAGTCGTAGTAGGGAATGAAGCGGATACTCTCGAGAGTGTGAATCGCGAGCAGTGTGGGAACTCCCATGGCGAGACAGGGGAGAGCGCAGTGAAGTCTTCTGGTGACTACGCACTTTGCGTTCTGGTAGATTGTGAGAAGCTCCTCAACCTCGTCCATTCTCTGCTCCCACGATTTCTTGGGGTGGTCCTTGGGAAGGTCGTGGGTGATTTTCTTGATTTCAATGTCGGTGCCCTCGAGCTGCTGGCGGATTTTCTTCTCCACGCTCTCGGCAACGTCTACGATACAGATGTATTCCTTCTCAGGCTTAACCTTCTTCTGCTGAGGAAGCGTAAGTGTGATACAGCCCGAAAACTCGGCGTTAACCTTCTGACCCGTGAGGTTGTCGCGTGTGAAGTAATCGCGGCAGCCGACGGGACCGTAGGCGTTCATATACTTTCCGCCGAGACCTGATAAAAACAGGAAGTTAGCGGGACAGCCTGCCTGCTTTGCCGCCTTGTTGTCGGAGTAATGGAAGCCTGTGAAGTAGGGCAGCACGCACTTTGCGGGCGGCCAGTTCCATTTGTACCACATCCACCAGGCAGCCATAACAACTGCAACAGGCTCGTTGTTCTCGCTTTCAAAGGTGTGGATTTTTTCGCGGTTGATAATGTAGTCAACGTGGGGGAGGAACTGCCTGATTGCGTAGGACTGAATGTCGTCGCCCCAGTTCGTCGTCGGCTTATGCATCAATAATCCGTATTTCATTTCCCTTAAACCTCATTTTTCATTATTGCTTTTATTTTCTGGAACTTGGTGAGCGCCTTGAAGTCGTCGCGCTCCTTCTCAAGCTCCTCTTTCTTCTTTATATAATAATCGCGTTCTTTCTTTGCCGTCAGATACTCGCCCTTGTACTTTCGGGTGTTGCTGCGTGAGCTTTCGAGCTTTTCCTCGAGCCTTGCGATTTTCTTGTTGTACTTGACTTCCTTCTTCTCAAGCGTCTTCTTGTCCTTCTGGATAACACGTCCCTCGACAAGCCACAAATCCATTGCGGTTTTCATCGTGTCGTGACGCCAGCGCATAACCTCGTCGGGAGTGTAGGTCGTCTTGCAGAGCTCGTCCGTTGTGCGGGTCTCGTTCTCAACCTGCTTGACGAAGTTCTCGCAGCTCTCGATGAGCTTTTCGCGGTAGGGAACGTGCAGCCCCTTGTTCTTCGGCGGATTGAGGAAGTCGTAGTCGCACTCGCCGTTTAAGAACTTTGTTACCGTTGTGCGGTAGAAGAAATCATAGTACGGGTCAAAGCGGATGTCGTTCTCCATTTCCTTGATGAGATAAACGGGAACGTCCATAGCCAGACACGGAAGCGAACAGTGCAGACGCTTTGTGACAATGCAGCGCGCGTTCTGATACAGTGTGAGCAAGTCCTCAACCATATCGCAGCGGGCTTCCCAGGTCATATCGCCGTCGCGTTCGCGGTTCTGGGTGATGACCTTGACCTCGATGTCCTCGTCCTTGAGCATATCGATAATCATTCTCTCGACACGCTTGTCCAGGTCGACAAGGCAGATATAGCTGCCCTTGTCCTCGCGCTCGGGCATTTTCGGGAGCGTCATTGTGATACAGCCCGAGAAATACGCGTCAATTCCGAGCTCGTTGAGCTTGTGCATTGTGAACTTGTCACGGCAGCCGACGGGACCGTATGCCTTGAGATAATCTCCGCCTATGCCCTCGAGGAACTCGAACTTAATCGGAGAACCCGGCTGATGAGCGAGCTGGTGGTCGGCGTAGTGGAAGCCAATCATATTCGGGAGAATATACTTTGAAGGCGGCCAGTTCCACTTTGCCCACATATACCACGCGTTCATAATCACCGCCACGGGCTCGCCGTCCTCGGTTTTGAACTCGTCGATGTGTTCGCGGTCGATGAAGTAATCGACCCTCGGCAGAAACCTCGCCGTCGCGTACGCCTGAATATCGTCGCCGATGTTAATATTATACTTATTATATAAAACGCCGTATTTCATACGTTTTATCACCTGACCTTGATACATATATTCACTCTATTCTAACATATAATCGCCTGTGTTGCAAGAAAATTTTGCCAAAACAGAAATTAGTTTTAGGCTTTAAAGCTTTAAAGCTTTAGCAATTTAAACTAAAAAAGCATAGTCCAATTGTGCATATCTGACAAAAATCTATTAACACTATTGGTTATACTTGACAAATGACCTTGAAAGTGAGATAGTATTAGTACATTATCTTACGCCCCAAAAGGGGCTTTTTCGTTGAAATGGGGTCAGAAAATGCCAATTACAGAATTACTTACACGTAATGCTACGTACTTCAAGGACGACATCGCCCTTGTAGAAATCAATCCTGAGGTCAAAAACATTCCGCACATCACATGGAGAGAATACTCCCTTATCGAGAGCAACCGCTCGGGCGCTTTCAGAAAGCAGATGACATGGGGCGAGTTCGACGTCAAGGCGAACAGATTCGCGAACCTTCTCTTAACACGAGGCGTCAAGAAGGGCGACAAGGTTGCCATTCTGCTGCTCAACTGTATCGACTGGCTGCCGATTTACTTCGGCGCGCTCAAAATGGGAGCTCTCGCCGTTCCGCTCAACTTCCGTTACACTGCCGACGAAATCGCGTACTGCCTTAACCAGTCCGATTCCGACGTGCTCGTGTTCGGTCCCGAGTTCATCGGACGTGTGGAGGAAATCCTCGACAAAATCCCGAAGGTAAAGAACTGCTTCTATGTGGGCGACGACTGCCCTCCGTTCGCGGACAGCTATGAAAAGCTTCTGCCTTATTGTTCCTCACACGCGCCGAGTGTATACCTCACCGAAGAGGACGACGCGGCAATTTATTTCTCGTCGGGTACAACGGGCTTCCCGAAAGCCATTTTACATAATCACGAGAGCCTCAGCCACTCCGCAAAGGTCGAGCAGGCTCACCACGGTCAGACAAAGGACGACGTTTTCCTCTGCATTCCGCCGCTCTATCACACAGGCGCCAAGATGCACTGGTTCGGAAGCCTTTACTCGGGCTCAAAGGCGGTTATCCTGCGCGGCGTAAGCCCCGAATGGATTATCCGCACAGTCAGCGAGGAAAGATGCACAATCGTATGGCTCCTCGTTCCGTGGGCTCAGGATATCCTCGACGCAATCGAGTCGGGCAGAATCAACCTTTCCGACTACGAAATCAGCCAGTGGAGACTTATGCACATCGGCGCTCAGCCCGTACCTCCCACACTGATTAAGCGCTGGAAGAGCATATTCCCGAATCATCAGTATGATACAAACTACGGACTTTCCGAGTCAATCGGACCCGGCTGCGTTCACCTCGGAGTTGAGAACACTCACAAGGTAGGCGCTATCGGCGTTCCCGGTTACGGCTGGGAGGTCAAAATCGTCGACGAAAACCGTGAGGACGTTGTCGGCGGCGTCGGCGAGCTCGCTGTTAAGGGTCCCGGCGTTATGAAGTGCTACTACAAGGACCCCGAGGCTACCGCCGAGGTTATGGACAGCGACGGCTGGCTGTATACGGGCGATATGGCTGAGCGCGACGCTGACGGCTTTATCTACCTTGTAGACCGAAAGAAGGACGTCATCATCTCGGGCGGCGAGAATATCTATCCCGTTCAGATTGAGGACTTCCTCAGAGCAAACAACAAAATCAAGGACGTAGCGGTTATCGGACTTCCCGACCAGCGTCTGGGCGAAATTGCCACGGCGATTATCGAGGTCAAGGAAGGCTGTGAAATGACCGAGAGCGAGGTCAACGACTTCTGTATGGAGCTTCCCAGATACAAGAGACCGCGCAAGGTTATCTTCGCTGACGTTCCCCGTAACCCCACGGGTAAAATTGAGAAGCCTGTGCTCAGAAAAATCTATTGCGGCGAGAGCGTAGTCGCTCAGCAGAACGAAATAGATTTGGACAAGCTGAAATAAATCTATATATCTCAGGAGGAAACAATGGAATTAAAAGGTATACTCTCACTAATCTTTTTAGTGATATTCTTCGGTATAATGATTGGCGTAGGCATCTACTGCCGCCGTCACGCTACCGATGTTAACGGCTTCGTGCTCGGCGGCAGAAGCGTAGGTCCCTGGCTTACGGCTTTCGCCTACGGTACGTCGTATTTCTCGGCGGTAATCTTCATCGGTTACGCAGGACAGTTCGGCTGGAAATACGGTATCGCCTCGACGTGGATCGGTATCGGCAACGCCCTTATCGGCTCGCTTCTGGCGTGGGTTATCCTCGGTCGACGCACCAGAATTATGACCCAGCACTTGAACTCGGCGACAATGCCCGAGTTCTTCGGCAAGCGCTTTGACAGCAAGAGTCTCAAAATCGGTGCTTCGATAATTACATTTATCTTCCTTATCCCTTATACCGCGTCCCTCTATAACGGTCTCTCAAGACTTTTTGAGATGGCGTTCGGTATCGACTACACCTGGTGTATCATCATTATGTCCGTGCTTACGGGTATCTACGTAATCGCGGGCGGATATATGGCAACCGCTATCAACGACTTCATTCAGGGTCTGATTATGATTGTCGGAATCATCGCCGTAATCGCGGCGGTACTGAGCCAGCAGGGCGGCTTTATGGAGGCTCTCAACGGACTTGCAAACGTCAAGGACCCGACAGTCACCACCCCAGGCGCGTTCAACTCCTTCTTCGGACCCGACCCCTTCAACCTGCTCGGCGTTGTAATTCTCACCTCGCTCGGTACCTGGGGACTTCCTCAGATGGTTCAGAAGTTCTACGCTATCAAGTCGGAGAAGCACATCCGCAAGGGTACAATCATCTCCACGGCGTTCGCATTCATCGTAGCAGGCGGCTGTTACTTCCTCGGCGGCTTCGGTCGTCTCTTCAACGTTGACGTTGAGGCGCTCGGCTTCGACGCAATCATTCCCGAAATGCTCAAGGGCTTGCCCGATATCCTCATCGCTATTGTGGTTATCCTCGTGCTTTCGGCTTCGATGTCCACTCTCTCGTCACTCGTTATCGCTTCTTCTTCGACCCTCACAATCGACCTTCTCAAGGGCAACATCATCAAGAAGATGAACCAGAAGAAGGAAGTCTTAATCATCAGAATTTTCATCGTTGTGTTCATCGCGATTGCGGCAGTCATCGCAATATATCAGGCAAAGAGCCAGAACGAATCGGTAAGGTTTATCGCTCAGCTTATGGGCGTTTCGTGGGGTGCACTCGCGGGCGCGTTCCTCGCACCGTTCCTCTACGGTCTCTACTGGAAAAAGACAACAAAGATTGCCTGCTGGGTAAGCTTTGTGTTCGGCGCTGGCATTATGCTCCTCAACCTCTTCTTCAGAGCCGCGTTCCCCGTCGTTTTACAGTCTCCGATTAACTGCGGCGCGTTCGCAATGCTCGCGGGACTTGTGATTGTTCCCGTTGTCAGTCTTATCACAAAGAAGCCTGACAAGCAGCTCGTTGAGGAATCCTTCGCTTGCTATGAGAAGAAGGTTCCCGCGTCTCAGAAAAACTCACTCGATTAATATTTTTAGCGCGGCTTGATTACTCGAGCCGCGCTGCTCATAGGAGAAATTATGAAAGCATTAATAACAGGCGCGAGCAGCGGAATGGGCAGAGATATGGCTCGCTGCCTTGCGTTTAAGGGCTATGACCTTATCCTTGTGGCTCGCCGCGAGGACAGGCTCAGGGCTCTGCAAAAGGAAATCAAAAACGTGAACGTCAGGATAATCACGCTCGATTTGTCAATCGAGGAAAACTGCCTTAAGCTCTACGAGCTCACCAGGGACGAGCACATCGACTTTCTCATCAATAACGCGGGCTTCGGAGTTTACGGACGCTTCACAGAGACCTCGCTTGACCGCGAGCTGACTCTGATAAAGACCAACGTAATCGCGGTTCATATGCTCACCAAGCTTTTTGTGAAGGATATGAAGGAGCGCGGCAGCGGAAATATTCTCAACGTCGGCTCAATCGCGGGCTTTCTCCCGGGACCTCTGCTCTCGAGCTACTACGCTTCCAAAAACTACGTCGTCAGACTCAGCGAGGCGGTTCACGAGGAGCTCAGGCGCGAGGGCTCCAGGGTCAAAGTTTCCGTGCTTTGTCCGGGTCCCGTCAAGACCGAGTTCAATCAGGTCGCGGGCGTGAACTTCATCGTCGAGGGACTCAAGAGCAGCTACGTCGCGAGGTACGCAATCGACAAGGCTCTCAAGGGCAAAATGGTAATTATCCCCGGCAAGAGCATAAAGCTCCTCAAGCTCGGCGCGAGACTTCTCGGCGAAAAGCGCTTCACGCGGATTTCATATACGCTTCAAATGCAGAGAAAAGACTGAAAAACAGAACCTCAGAGCTTCACGTAAGCCCTGAGGTTCATTTTGTATCTGTTTTAAATTTTTCCGCAGCCTTCGCAGTTTCTGCAATCCTTGCCGCCGTACTTTCTCTTGATTGCCTCGAAGGTCTCGTCCGAGAGCACGTGTTCAATTCTGCACGCGTCTTTGAGGGCGGTTTCGCTGTCGACGCCCAAATCCTCGAGCCAGCTCGAGATAAACACGTGACGCTCGTAGATTTTCTCGGCAATCGCCTTGCCGTCGTCGGTCAGCGTGATGAATCCCTCGCTGTCCATATTTATATAGCCGTTTTCTCTGAGCTTCTTCATAGCCACGCTCACGCTCGGCTTGCTGAGGTTCATCTTGCGGACAATATCAATCGAGCGCACCTGAGACTTCACATCAGAGAGTATCAGTATATTCTCCAGATAATCCTCGGCACTTTCTTTAATCTTCATTTCTATCACAGCTTTCGGTTAGTGTTTCCTAATTATAGCACACTTTTTCTGAAAAGACAAATATATCTTGATAATTTTCACAAAATAATATAGAATGAAGTTATCTCAAAGAAAGGACGAATAATATGAACAATCCTATCGTTACTTTTAATACCAACGCGGGCGTGATTAAGGCGGAGCTTTATCCCGAAATCGCACCCAACACAGTAAATAACTTCATTTCCCTTGTCAAGAAGGGCTACTACGACGGTCTCACCTTCCACCGTGTAATCTACGGATTTATGATTCAGGGCGGCTGTCCCGACGGCACGGGAATGGGCGGTCCAGGATATTCAATCAAGGGCGAGTTCGCCGCAAACGGCGTAAAGAACGACCTCAGACACACCGAAGGCGTGCTCTCAATGGCTCGTTCGATGATGCCGAACAGCGCGGGCTCCCAGTTCTTTATTATGCACCGCACATCTCCTCACCTCGACGGCCAGTACGCCGCATTCGGCAAGGTTATTGAGGGAATGGACGCGGTCAACGCTATCGCCGAGTGCGATACGGACTTTTCCGACAAGCCTCTCGACCCTCAGGTTATGGAGAGCGTTACCGTAGAGTGCTTCGGGGTAGACTATCCCGAGCCCGAGAAAGTGTGACATTATGAAGGTTTTGCTTACAGGCGGAGCGGGTTTTATCGGCTCCCACACCTGCGTAGAGCTCATCAACGCGGGTCACACACCCGTTATCGCGGATAATTTTGACAACAGCTGTCCCGAGGTTATCAACAGAATTGAGGAAATCACAGGTGTTCGTCCCAAGCTTTACGAAATCGACGTATGCGACGGCGAAAAGGTCAGAGAAATGTTCAAGGCGGAGAGCTTTGACGCGGTTATCCACTTCGCTGGCTTAAAGGCGGTAGGCGAGAGCTGCGCGCTTCCGCTCCGTTATTATAGGAATAATATCGACTCGACGCTCACACTGCTCGAGGTTATGGCTGAGTTCGGCGTCGCGAACTTCGTTTTCAGCTCCTCGGCTACCGTTTACGGAGTTCCCAAGGAGGTTCCGCTCGTTGAGGGTATGCCCACAGGCTGCACCAATCCCTACGGCTGGACGAAGCTTATGAACGAGCAGATTCTCACCGACGCGTCATCCGCCGACGATAACCTTTCCGTAGTGCTTCTGCGCTACTTCAACCCGATAGGCGCTCACGAGAGCGGCAGAATCGGCGAGGACCCGAACGGTATTCCCAATAACCTTATGCCGTATATCACTCAGGTTGCCGCGGGCAAGCTCGAGCAGCTCGGAGTTTTCGGCGACGACTATCCCACCCGCGACGGCACGGGCGTCCGCGACTATATCCACGTCGTTGACCTCGCAAAGGCTCACGTGAAGGCGATTGACTACGCCGCGGAGCGCAAGGGCGTTGAAATTTTCAACATCGGTACGGGCACAGGCTACAGCGTGCTCGATATCGTCAACACCTTTATGCGCGTGAATAACCTCACAATTCCCTACGCAATCAAGCCCCGACGCGCGGGCGACGTAGCCGAGTGCTACGCCGACGCGACAAAGGCGCGCGAAATCCTCGGCTGGCAGGCGGAGAAAACCCTCGACGATATGTGCCGCGACAGCTGGAATTGGCAGAGCAACAACAAAAACGGTTACAAATAATTATTTTTCTTTAATGCAATTATAGCTGTTAGTTACAATGCTGTTACTCTGAAAAATATTTTTGAAAAAACGCTTGACTTTATTCTTCCTGCGAATTATAATTAGAGCACTTTGGATGATGTGTGTGAAAACTGGAGGAAGAATATGTTGAAGAAACATATCAAGGCGGTGAGCCTTTTGCTTGCCGCGTCGCTTATTGCGGTTATGTTTATGATCGTTGTCCTTCTGGGCAACGGGGTGGACGGAACAGGCACCGTTTCGGCGCTGATGCTGCTTATCTTTGTGGCTCTCGCGTGCGTTCCTGTTTTCCTGGCTCACGAAAAACACGACTGACAAGCTTCGGCTCCCGATTGGGAGCCGATTTTTGTTGCAAATTTTTCCTATATACTATATAATGTATTCGACTGAGAGGTTTTGAATATGAAAAATTTTTGTAAAACAGCCATAGCAATCATAATGCTTGCGGCGATAACGCTGCTCGGCACGGCGACCTCGTTTGCCGCCGACTATTCGCTCAAAAAGGGTGACACCCTGACCTATACGCTTTATCTTTCGGACTGCAACAAGCCCGTCGCGGATATGGTCGGCTATATTTTCTATGATTCAAACGCGCTTGAGCCCGACGCCGATTCGCTCGAGTTCCCGTCGGTTGTCAGCGTTACCCGAAACACCGACCTTGACGGCTACATTCCGTTCAACTTCAGCGTCATCGGAAAGCCCGTTGACTTCTCGAAGAAGAAGCCGCTTCTGACGCTCAGCTTCAAAGCAAAGACCGCCACAAGCGCCAAGCCGTCCTACTTCATCGGAGAAATGGACTATATGACCGAGGGTGAGAACGGCACAATCAAGGAGTTCACCTTCACCTGCGACTACGCGGTCAACGGCAAGCTTGTTGAGGAAAACGCGGTTCCGATTCTTCCCAAGGACAACCTCGACGAGTACCAGGGCTCGTTCATCAACTATTCCGACGGCAAGGGCGAGCAGAGCAAGGAGGACCACCAGGCGGTAACGGGCGAGATACAGAAGGATATCCCCAATAAAGAAGGCTCTCAGAGCTCGATGACCACGCTGATGATTGTCTTTGTAATCGTTATAATTCTCGTTATCGCAATCATCTCGGTTCTGAGAAGGCATTTCTCGGGAGACGCGGAAACAGACGAGGAAATCGAAGAGGAGAACGGCGAGGAATAAATTGCCGAAAATTGTGGCTTTCGGCACTGACTTTGTGCAACACTTCTAAATCGCTATCCTAATCTTTGTGCAAATTGCCGTTAAAAATTGCATTTATTTTGATTGCAAAATTGTAACTGTTAATGTATAATAAGAATAACAGACTATGTCTAATATTATTTTTGGAGGAGATTAAAAATGTTTAAAAGAATTATTGCTGTTGCATTAGCAGCTTTACTGCTCGTTTCCATGGCAGTTATCGCTGTATCCGCAGCTGACGGCAACGAGTCCGCAGGCGCAGACGCAAACAACTCTGCAGGCGCTGATACAAACAGCGAAGCTTCGGGCGCAAGCAATGTTGTAAAGTTCGACCCCTCAGGTATCTGGTCCAACATCAGCACCGTTTATTGCCACATCTGGCCCATCGGTAAGGACTCTTTCTACGGCTGGCAGGCTAACGCTGAGAAGTGCGAAAAAGTTGGCGCTACTTATCAGTATGACCTTGACAAGCTCAATGATTCCGACTACATCAGCGGCGGCTTACAGAGCGGCGTTGACTACTGTATCATCTTCAGCGCAGACACAGGCGTTGAGACATACGGTTGTACTTTCGGACCCGACTGTGCAGGCGACACACTCTATTTAACAGGTAACAAGATTGAGAACACTGAGGACTCCACAAAGAAGTCCGATGAGGCTGTATTTGAGGATCACACAAATTACGGTCCCCACCTTGCGTTCACATCTATCGGTAACGTTGTAGGTAAGGTTCTCGGCGCTCACGAGAAGGGCGTTCAGATCATCGGCGACTGGCTTCCCAGATATTACACAAGCACATACATTGATGACCACGTAAAGGTTCTCAAGAATGCTCTTCCCAAGTTCGGTATCACAACAGCTGATCAGCTCGCTGCTGTAATGGCTTACATCAAGTCCAAGGAAACAGGCGAGGACGAGGCTGAGATGCAGAGAATGCTCGAAGAGGCTACAGGTCTCAAGATCGACGAAGAGAAGGTAAAAGAAGCTGAGAAGAAGCTCGACGACGGCGAATCCGTAGAAGAACTTGCTGAAGACGTAGGCGCAGGCGGCGGCTCAGGCTCCGGTTCAGGCTCAGACTCCGGCTCCGGTTCAGGCTCAGGTTCCGGCGGCGGCAACGGCTCAGGTTCAGGTGCTGACGGTCAGGAGACAACACTCTTCGCAGTACTCGCGCTCGTAATGCTCGGCGCTGCTGGCGTTATGTTCGTAACTCGCAAGAGAGAGGACTAATTCCTGTCTGAGGTTTAACCCAAACTAAACAAACAAAACCCCGACTTCGGTCGGGGTTTTTTATACGCAATTTGCAGTTTTTATATTTATCCCGTTATCCTAAATCAGTGTATGTTTCGGGACAGATTTCCATAATCTTTTTCTGAAGCGTCAGAAAGTCCGCGAACGCGTCGGGCTTCTGGTTCGGATTTCTCAGAATAGCCGCGGGATGGAACATCGGCATCATCAGGTAATTTCCCTTCTTGAAGAACATTCCGTGCTCCTTGGTGATTTTCAAATCGGGCTTAATCAGCTTCTGCGCCGAAATCCTGCCGAGACAGACGATAATCTTCGGCTTAATCAGCGTGACCTGATTTCTCAGCCAGCGGATACACTGCTCCTGTTCCTCGGGCTTGGGGTCGCGGTTGTGCGGCGGACGGCATTTTACGATGTTCGCTATGTAGATGTTCTTTTTTCGGTCAAGGTCAACCGCCGTCAGCATCTTGTCGAGAAGCTTTCCGCCTCTGCCGACGAACGGCTCTCCCTGTAAATCCTCGTTTTCTCCGGGACCTTCGCCGATGAACATAACGCTCGCCTTGGGATTGCCCACACCGACCACAACATTATGGCGCGTTTCGCAAAGCCCGCATTCGCGGCAGTTAAGACAGTTTTCTCTCAGTTCGTCAAAATTTGAGTACATATCAATTACCCCTTGAAATTTATATAATAATGCGTTAAAATATCCTTATACTGCATAGCAGAATATATTTTTAGGTGGTTTTAATAATGAAAGTATTAGTTGAAACTTCGGCGCGTCATCTCCACGTTTCCCGTGAGGCATTTGAAACGCTTTACGGCAAGGACGCGCAGCTTACAAATAAGAAGGACCTTTCCCAGCCCGGTCAGTTCGCCTGTGCCGAGAAGGTTACCGTTGTAGGTCCCAGAGGCGAGATGGCTATGTCTATCCTCGGTCCCGAGCGTGCCAACACTCAGGTTGAGGTAAGCTTCACCGACGCGAGAAAGCTCGGTCTCGTTCCTCCCGTTCGTGAGTCAGGCGACATCAAGGACACACCCGGCTGCAAGCTCGTAGGCCCCGCAGGTGAGGTTGAGATTTCCGAGGGCGTTATCGTTGCCAAGAGACACATCCACTTCACACCCGAAGAGGCTGCCGAGTACGGCGTAGAGGACAAGCAGATTGTATCCGTAAAGGTCGGCACACCCGGCGCAAGAGAGACAATCTTCGGCGACGTAGTAGTCCGCGTTCACAAGAACTTCTCCGCTGCTATGCACATCGATACCGACGAGGCAAACGCTGCGGGACTCTCAGGCGAGGTTTACGGCGAGATTATCAAATAATAATCGCAGAATTAAAGCGGAGCGGAAACGCTCCGCTTTATTATTTGTGATTCACAATTGCGATAAAGATTGAGAAGTAGTGGCACACACTGCCGAACAGCGTGAAAATATGCCAGATTGAGTGAAAGTACTTTACCTTCTTAATCGCGTAGAAGATAACGCCGACCGTGTAGAACACACCGCCGCCGACGAGCAGCCAGAGGCTGATTTGCGGCATAGCGTTCAGCAGGGGATGAATCGCGAGAATAATTACCCAGCCCATAGCGATGTAGCACGCGACAGACGGCTTGCGGAATTTTTCGAGGTCAATCGAGTTGAGCACAATTCCGATAATCGCCGAGCCCCATACAATTCCGAACAGCACCCAGCCAAGCGCGCCGCGCATAATTGAGATTGTAATCGGCGTGTAGGTTCCCGCAATCAGGAAGAAAATCGTGTTGTGGTCCATAACGCGGAAGAATTTCTTTGCCGTCGGGTTTGTGATTGAGTGGTAAAGCGTGCTCATACAGTAGAGTATGATAAGGCTCGCGCCGAAAATCGCGCTGCCGACAACCGCCCACGCGTCGCTGTAAATCGCCGCGAACACAATCAGCACCGCGGTGCCGCCCAAGCCGAGCAGGGTTCCGATTCCGTGAGTAACGGAGCTGAAAATCTCCTCGCCGAGCGTATATCTCTTCTGGACGGATTTTTTATCCGCCTTTGTTTTTGCTGTCATAATAACACCTCTGACCTATTTTAGCATTATTTTTGCGATAGGGCAATACATTTATTAAAAGCTTTGCTTTTACCAGAGCAAGCAGAATTTGTTATATTGCGGAAAAATTCGTCAATAATATCTTTTGAGGTGATTATAATGATTAACGATACCGAAATGCTGAGATTTATAATGAAAAACGCGGAGATGGGCTGCCGCGGAATCAACGACATCAAGCATTATTCAAACACGGCGGATATGGCGCGCGAGCTCCGCAGCCAGAATATGGAGTACGGCCACATCTACCACAACGCCTACAATATGCTCAGAAATATGGGCGGCGAGAGCAGCCACGTCCACCCGTTTGTCGCGGCAATGGCAAGGGCGAAGGCAAAGCACGATATGCGCGTCGAGAATACCGACTCGCATATTGCCGAGATGATGATACGCGGCAACTCGATGGGCGTTCAGAAAATCGCCCAGCGTATGCGTCAGTACAAGGGCAGCAACAGCGACGTTTCAAAGCTCGCCGACAAGCTTATGGAAACCCAGCAGGCGAACATCGAGAGTATGAAGTCTTTTTTATAGTCGCTGTCATACCGCGTTCGGTGAACATCGGGCGCGGTTCTCTGTCGGCTGAGATGAGAAACGGGAAAGAACAATCCTCAATTCTCATTTTCCTATTGACAAGCCGCCTCGTTTTGTGGTATCATATCCTAGTCTGGAATAATATGCGTACCTACGGCTTTGTGCCTATCCAAAACGCATTAAATCCCCGATAAAATCTACACTTCTTTGTGTAAAATCACTATGTTTATTTCCGTTCGGTTTTCCGTTCGGTCAAATAAAAATAATCAAAAAAGGAGGAGAAGTATGCCTACATTTAACCAGCTTGTACGCAAGGGCAGAGAGGTTTCCGAGAAAAAGGCTAAGGCGCCCGCTCTCTTAAAGGGTTGGAACTCACAGAAGAGCCGCGCTATCAACCAGAGCTCACCTCAGAAGAGAGGCGTTTGTACAGCCGTTAAGACAGCTACACCTAAGAAGCCTAACTCAGCGCTCAGAAAGATCGCCAGAGTTCGTCTTTCAAACGGTATTGAAGTCAGCTCTTACATCCCCGGCGTAGGCCACAACTTACAGGAGCACTCCGTTGTTCTTATTCGTGGCGGACGTGTTAAGGACTTACCTGGTGTACGTTACCACATCATCCGCGGTACTTTAGACGCGCAGGGTGTATCAGGACGTATGCAGGCTCGTTCGAAGTATGGCGCAAAGCGCCCGAAGGCAGGTAAAAAGTAAGGCTGACATTTCCCCATAGTATCGCTATACAAGACTATACATAACGTAGGACGTCTTGTTGGCATACGGGAGTTTGTCGCTTTCGAGTACCTATGATATCTCAATTATTGTGAAGGAGGGAAGCAAAGTGCCGAGAAGAGGTTCTATTGCAAAGCGTGACGTATTACCCGATCCGCTTTATAACTCAAAGTTAGTAACTCGTCTTATCAACAATATCATGCTCGACGGTAAAAAGGGTGTTGCCCAGAAGATCGTTTACGGTGCGTTCGATATCGTTGCAGAAAAGACAGGTAAAGACCCGTTAGAGGTTTTCGAGCAGGCAATGGAGAACGTTATGCCTGTTCTTGAGGTAAAGGCTCGCCGTGTCGGCGGTGCTACTTACCAGGTTCCTATGGAGGTTCGTCCGGCTCGCCGCCAGACACTCGGTCTCCGTTGGATTACCACTTATTCGAGAGCCAGAAGCGAGAAGACCATGAAGGAAAGACTCGCAGGAGAGATTGTCGACGCCACTAACAGCACAGGTAGCGCGTTCAAGAAGCGTGAGGATACCCATAAGATGGCTGAGGCTAACAAGGCTTTCGCACACTACAGATGGTAATTTTATTGCCGCTTAACATTGATTAATTCGATTTTTAGGTAATTTGAGAGGAGGATTTTCATGGGAAGACAAGTATCACTCGAACAGACCAGAAACATCGGTATCATGGCTCACATCGATGCCGGTAAAACAACCACCACCGAGAGAATACTGTTCTACACCGGTATCAACCACAAAATCGGCGAAACCCACGACGGCGCTTCGACGATGGACTGGATGGTACAGGAGCAGGAAAGAGGTATTACAATCACCTCCGCCGCTACAACCTGCTTCTGGAAGGACAGCAACAAGAAGGATGTTCGTATCAATATCATCGATACTCCCGGACACGTTGACTTCACAGTTGAAGTTGAGCGTTCGCTGAGAGTTCTCGACGGTTCCGTTACCGTACTCTGCGCTAAGGGCGGCGTTGAGCCTCAGTCCGAGACTGTATGGCGTCAGGCTGACACCTACGGCGTTCCGAGAATGGTATACGTTAACAAAATGGACATCATGGGCGCTGACTTCTATCACGTTGTACAGATGATGAAGGACAGACTTAAGTGTAACGCTGTTCCGATTCAGCTCCCCATCGGTGTTGAGGATACCTTCAAGGGTATCATCGACCTCGTAACCATGAAGGCTGAGGTTTATTATGATGATCTCGGTAAGGATATGAGAGAGGAAGAAATTCCCGAAGATATGAAGGACATCGCTCAGGAGTATCACGACGCTCTGATCGAGGCAGTTGCCGAGCAGGACGAGGATCTCATGGCGAAGTACTTCGAGGGCGAGGAGCTCACAGAGGAAGAGATTAAGGCTACAATCCGTAAGTGCACAATCGAGAACACAATGGTTCCCGTTTGCTGCGGTACATCCTACCGCAACAAGGGCGTTCAGAAGCTTCTCGACGCTATCGTAGATTATATGCCGTCTCCCGTTGACGTTCCCGCTATCAAGGGCGTAGATCCCGACACAGGCGAAGAGGTCGAGAGACCTTCGTCCGACGAAGAGCCGTTTGCGGCTCTCGCATTCAAGATTGCTACCGACCCGTTTGTCGGTAAGCTCTGCTTCTTCAGAGTATATTCAGGTAAGCTCGAGAAGGGTTCCGCTGTTTACAACTCAGTAAAGGGCAACCGCGAGCGTATCGGACGTATTCTCCAGATGCACGCCAACGACAGAAAGGATATCGACATCGTTTACTCGGGCGATATCGCAGCTGCCGTAGGTCTCAAAAATACTACTACAGGTGACACACTCTGCGACGAGGATCATCCCGTTATTCTCGAGTCTATGGAGTTCCCGGATCCCGTTATCCGCGTAGCTATCGAGCCTAAGACAAAGGCAGGTCAGGAAAAGATGGGCATCGCTCTTGCGAAGCTCGCTGAGGAAGACCCGACCTTCAAGGCTTACACAGACGAGGACACAGGACAGACAATCATCGCCGGTATGGGTGAGCTTCACCTCGAGATTATCGTTGACCGTCTCCTTCGTGAGTTCAAGGTTGAGGCTAACATAGGTAAGCCCCAGGTTGCTTACAAGGAAACAATCCGCAAGGAAGCTACCGTTGACTGCAAGTACGCTCGTCAGTCAGGTGGTAAGGGTCAGTACGGTCACGTTAAGATTAACGTATTCCCGAACCCCGGCGAGGGTTACGTATTCGAGAACAAGGTTGTCGGCGGTGCTATTCCGAAGGAGTACATCCCCGCTGTCGATCAGGGTATCCAGGGCGCTATGCTCAGCGGTGTTGTCGCAGGCTACAACGTAGTTGACTGCCGCGTAGAGCTCTACGACGGTTCATACCATGAGGTTGACTCGTCCGAAATGGCGTTTAAGATTGCAGGCTCCATGGCGTTCAAGGATGCTATGAAGAAGGCAGACCCCGTTCTTCTCGAACCCATCATGAAGGTTACTGTTATCGTTCCCGACGAGTACATGGGCGGCGTTATCGGCGACCTCAACTCACGCCGCGGCATGGTACAGGGTACCGAGTCTGAGAACGGCACAGACCGTATCACAGCTCAGGTTCCGCTTTCAGAGATGTTCGGTTACGCTACTGATATGCGTTCTATCACACAGGGTAGAGGTCAGTACGTAATGGAGCCCGACACATATGCTGAGGTTCCGAGAAACATCGCCGAGAAGATTATGACCGAGAGGTCAAAGAAAGACTGATTTTTCTGCGAAACAGCCTAAATAACGGGCAAAATCCAGAAAAATAGTGTTAAAACTATTGCAATTTTCAAAAGAAGTTGCTAAAATAGCTATTGTAAATTATTTTATTTAAAAAAGGAGGATTTTTTCAAATGGCAAGAGAGAAATTTGAAAGAAATAAACCGCATGTAAACATTGGTACTATCGGTCACGTTGACCATGGTAAGACAACACTCACAGCTGCTATCACAAAGGTATTAGCTCTTACAGACTCCAACGCTGCTGACTTCGTTGATTACGCTAACATCGATAAGGCTCCCGAGGAGAGAGAGCGTGGTATCACAATCAACACAGCTCACGTTGAGTATCAGACAGCTAACCGTCACTATGCGCACGTTGACTGCCCCGGACATGCTGACTACGTTAAGAACATGATCACTGGTGCTGCTCAGATGGACGGCGCTATCCTCGTAGTATCCGCTGCTGACGGTCCTATGCCCCAGACAAGAGAGCACATCCTCCTCTCCCGTCAGGTAGGCGTTCCCTACATCGTAGTATTCATGAACAAGACTGACCAGGTTGACGATCCCGAGCTTCTCGAGCTCGTAGAGATGGAAATCCGTGACATCCTCAACGAGTATGAGTTCCCCGGCGACGATACACCTATCATCCAGGGTTCCGCTTATGTTGCTCTCACAAGCACATCTACAGATCCTAACGCTCCTGAGTACAAGTGCATCCACGAGCTCATGGACGCTGTTGACGAGTACATTCCTACTCCTGAGAGAAAGTCTGACCTTCCCTTCCTTATGCCTGTTGAGGACGTATTCACAATCACAGGTCGTGGTACAGTTGCTACAGGTAGAGTTGAGAGAGGTAAGATTAACACTAACGACGAGGTTGAAATCGTTGGTCTTACAGATGAGAAGCGTAAGGTTGTCTGCACAGGTCTTGAGATGTTCAGAAAGACTCTTGACTATGCTGAGGCTGGCGACAACGTAGGCGCACTTCTCCGTGGTGTTCAGAGAACAGAGATCGAAAGAGGTCAGGTTCTTGCAAAGCCCGGTTCAATTCATCCCCACACAAAGTTCCGCGGTCAGGTTTACGTTCTTACTAAGGACGAGGGCGGTCGTCACACACCTTTCTTCAACAACTATCGTCCCCAGTTCTATTTCAGAACAACTGACGTTACAGGCACAATCTCTCTTCCCGATGGCGTAGAGATGTGCATGCCCGGCGATAACGTTGAGATGGACGTTGAGCTTATCACTCCTATCGCTATCGAGGTAGGTCTCCGTTTCGCTATCCGTGAGGGTGGTAGAACAGTAGGCTCAGGCGCTGTTATCGCTATCAACGAATAATTTAATAATTGTTCAATATGAAAGGCTTCCTTCGGGAAGCCTTTTTCATATTATTATATATATAATCTCGCCGAGCTCAATTTTCCTTTTGTCCTCGAATATGAGCTCCCTGTTGACCTCGTCGATTACGCGGACCTTGCCGCTGACGGTCTCAATCGAGCCGCCTTCCTTGTGCTTGTCGGGCACAAATACCGTCACCTCAACCTCGGGACGTGAGCGGATGTTTTCCTTTATATAATGTATGCGCTGATTTAATAGCTCCTGAGTTTCCGCGTCAAGCACAGGCCGCCTGTCCGTGAGCCGCGCGGTCTCGTTTATCAGCGCTCCGAAGCCCGTCAGCGCCGCGAAGGGCGCAAACTGCGCCGCCCTGTCCTCAGCCGTCATTTTTCCGAGAGACTGAGGGCAGCGCTTGTCCTTTATATCGTCATAGCTGTTCATTACGCTCTGTGTCCGCCAATCTGGCGGTTCCTTTCCATTTGTGTGGCGCTCTCCTCCAGGCTGATTCCGCGCAGCACCGAGTTTTTGCCGAACCGCTTGTGCAGACTGAGAATCGTCTGCTGAATAACCTTCTCGTCCTCGGGCTCCTCGGGCTCAAAAAGGCTGAGCTGAGTGCAGGCACTGCTCGGTTTGAGGTGAGTCGCGGCGATGTACATACGCCTTACGAGCAGATTCTGGTTGACAATCCTGTCAAAAAGCCTGACAACCGCGCCGATAATCGCCTTTGTCGACGAGGTAAAGCTGCCCAGATTTTCCGAGCCGTGAGCCTGTTTCGGCACACATCTGCCGTAGTGGTCGCGCGTTATCTCGCCGTCGTAGCTCTTGCCGAGCTTGAAATTGTCGATGTCGTAGCCGACGGTCAGCGTGACCTGGTCGCACACAAGCCCCTTGTCGACCAAATCAAGCGCCAAAAGCTCCGTCATTTCCTTTATAATGAGCCTTGCCTCGTCAAATTCATACGGTCTCGGCAAAACCTGACCAGAGCTGAGCGACTTGCTCTTCGGTCGGTAAGCCTTGATATCCGCAATTGTGGCGGTCTCGCGCCCCCACGCATGGTCAATCAGCAGCTCCGCGTTCACCCCGAAAAGCTTATACAAGAGCTTCTGATTGCACAGCGAACAGCGCGCGACGTCGCCCATAGTGAACATTCCGCAGCGCGAGAGCGTGTTGCGGTAGCCAGCGCCGATTCTCCAGAAGTCGGTAATCGGCTTGTGCCCCCACAGCTTTTCGCGGTATGACCTCTCGTCGAGCTCCGCGATTCTCACTCCGTCCTCGTCGGGCGGAGATTTTTTTGCCACAATATCCATAGCGATTTTGCTGAGGTAGAGGTTCTCGCCGATACCCGCCGTCGCGGTAACGCCCGTCGTTTTCAGCACATCCTTAATCATCACACACGCGAGCTCGCGCGCCGTCATTTTGTAGGTGCGCAGATAGGGGAGAGCGTCGATAAACACCTCGTCCACCGAGTAAACGTGGATATCCTCGGGCGCGATATACTTGAGGTACACGGAATACACCTTGGAGCTTACATCTATATAGCGCGCCATTCTCGGGCTCGCGACCACATAATCTACGGCAAGCAGAGGATTTGACCTGAGCTCGCTGTCGATGTAAGACTTCCCCTCAAGCCTTCCGCTGTTGAGACCGCGCCGCATAGCGTTGATTTCGGCGACGCGCGCGACGACCTCAAACAGCCTTGCTCTGCCCGAAATTCCGTAAGCCTTGAGCGACGGCGACACGGCAAGGCAGATTGTCTTGTCGGTTCGGCTCTTGTCGGCAACCACGAGGTTAACTCCGAGAGGGTCAAAACCTCGGTCGACGCACTCGACAGACGCGTAGAACGACTTCAAATCGATAGCAATATACCTCAGCATAGCCTCAAGCCTCCTAAAACAAATGTTCTTTATAAATGTTAGCACATCTGTTCGATTTTTGCAAGGGCTATTTTTGTCGGAAATCGTTGGTGTTTATTATAACAAATGGAATGATTTTTATATAAAATGACAACAAGTGACGCCTCCTATGCGCAGGGTTGTTAAATTTAACAAATTTGGGTCAAAAAATATGTGATATTTACCACTATTTTATGTCGCTATAATTCTATAGAAGAATTATTTATATAAATTAGTTTGGTATAATTCTTTATAAGCAGATTTAGCGCCTTTGAAAGGTGCAAAATCTCAGATTTTGAAGTTTTTTCATAAAGCGAAAAGAAGAAATTTAAGAATGAAAATCATAAGGGAGGAATTAATTTGCGGAAAAGATGCAGAAAAACCGCTTTGCTCAGCAAGCGCGCGCTTTCGCTTCTTGTTGCGTTTGTAATAGCTATGTCTATGTTCGCCGCCGTTTCAATCGTTTCGGCTGACGCGCAGAGCACATACTATCTCGACACATCAGGCAACACCGACTGGGTTCCCGCTACGGGTGAAACGCTCTGCGCGACGTTCAAAACCTCGGGCAACGCTCAGACGGGTTCAAAGATTGACTTTGAAAAAGTGAAAGACAACCTCTACAAGGTAGAGGGCGTTCCGAGCGACGCGGCAAGTATTCAGATTTACCTTGTCAGGAAGAACACCAAGATGCTTTCAACGCTTCCGACGGGCGGCAAAAAGCGTGTGTTCTACAACAACACGTCGGCAAACTGGGATACCCCTCACGTTTATTCGTGGCAGGGTGCGGGCGCAACCGACGCCGACAGAAACGCTCAGTGGCCGGGTGCTTCGATGACAAGAATTGAGGACACAAGCTACTGGTACTATGACGCTCCGTTCGACAACGTAATCTTCAACAACGGCAAAGAGGGCAGCGAGCTTGTGCAGACGGACGACCTCCAGATTGAGAAGGACAACCCCGTATTCGCAAAGGCTACAGGCTCCGCTTGGGAATCCGCTCCGTATTATAAGAAGTACGGCAACTGTTCCATCGCGACTCCCGCGACAGGCAACGACATCTACTTTCAGAAGAACGACAGCCTCAAGCTCAGCAAATATCCCTACAGCGTTACAGACGACGACGCTAATCCGAGAAGCTACACAAACACTCAGGTTATATATATGTATAACCCCGACTGGACAGACGCTTCCAAGGTAAAGGTCACATGGGACTATAACGACCCGTATCAGACCACAATCACCATGGACAAGCTCACCGACACCAACAAGCCCACGGGCGTGTTCGAAGGTTCTGTTCCCGACGGCTTCTACGTAGCTACTGTTCCGAACGACGCGAAGATTCAGTTCAGCTATGACCTTGCTACCTCGAACAAAACCGACGTACCCACAGGTCAGTCGAATATGTGCTACAACCTCAAGAACAGCGCCAACATCTGGTGCCAGCTCAAGGACGCTCTCGGCGAGGAAACCGACTTCCTCGTACCCGTAGAATCGGGCACAGGCAACAACTCGCACGACAGCACAACCTTCTGGACTGACGCGGTTTACTACGATTACCTCTCCGACGAGGAGCTCAACCACTCGACATGGCTTTGTCCCATCAAGGCAGGTACAAAGCCCACCAACGTCGGCGCAGGTTATAATTTTGACGGCGCCGAGGACGACTGGTTCGAGTTCTATAACTTAAACAGCTTCATAAGCGGTGTTGCCGCAAACGACTCAAGCTGGAAGTATCCGCTCTACTTCGGCAACTTCTGCGCTAACTGGGACGCGTTCCTCAACAACAAAACCCAACCCGCGAGCCGTGATACCCAAAGCCCCGCGTTAGGCAAGGGTTATTTTGGTCCCAACGCGACAGGTCTTACACGCTTTGATTATATCGTAAACAACTCCAACGGCTTAAAGCCCGACGCTAACCAGGTTTCTGCCAGCAACCATTACGGCGTGGCGGGTCTTGCGTACTCAACCACGGAGAGCGGCAAAAGTTCCCTCAACTCCGACGGCAACATCCAGTACGCGGAAGGCAAGGCTATGCCTTACTTCGACTCGAGCTGGCTCAAGACCACCAAGGTCAGCGGCACAAAGAGCATAGGTAAGACACTGCGTTCTTCCTTCCCGTTCTACAAGTCGACAACAGGCACGGGCGCAAACCAGGTTACTACATATAAGTTTGACTCTAATCCCTCAACGGGTCAGTCTGACAACGTATTCTTCAACTGGAATGGCGACAAACCCCAGTCTGTAGGCTACGGACGCGGCACAGAATATGAGGTCAAGGACGGTTACCGCAACTTTATGGGCGACCGCGACGCGGGCCCGGGTATCTTCCCGTTCAACAACACCTCAAAAACATGGGGCAGCAGACTCTCAAACTCCTCTAACCTTGACTACGGTTTCGGTATCAAGATTAACATGGACTTCCGCGTTCCCGCAGGCGGCAAGCTCCCCAACGGCGACGACGTCAAGTTCTCCTACTCGGGAGACGACGACCTCTGGGTATATATCTCCGAGTACGACGACAACGGCAAGCTCAAGAACTCAAGACTTGCTCTTGACCTCGGCGGTAACCATAAGCAGGCTTCGGGCAAGATTAACTTCAACACTACCGCTAATCAGGTTGTAAACCTCAAGGAGAGCGACACCTACAAGAGGGATCGCATCTATATTCAGGATGTTTCGAGCTGGGGCAGCGTTTATGTCTGGGCTTGGAACGACGGCTCCGACGGCAAGTGGTATAAGGCTAACCGAGTAGGCTCTTCCGATATCTGGTACATCTCAGCAAACCAGAAGGACACAGGCGGCAATGACCGCTTCGACTCCAAGACGATGATGGCAATCGTTAAGGATACAAACTGGTCGGAAAGAGCAAGCGGTACGCTTCAGGGCGACACCTCCACTAATGACAACAACGGTACAGGCCGCGATACAATCGCCAACCACTGGGGCAAGGTCACTTATACAAACAACGTCAACTGGATTGACCAGGATTCCGCTGACGCGAACTACGAGTATAAGGAAAACGTCGAGACTGACTTCGGCTTTGAGCCCAAGAGAGGCACAGGCTACGCTCAGCTCGACCCCACAAAGACATATCATATGACCGTATTCTATATGGAACGCGGTATGATTGAAAGTAACAGTAAGATGGAGTTCACAATGACTCCCGCACGTAACGACCTCAAGGTTAAGAAGATTGTCGAGACAGCGGACGTTAACTACGGTCTTGAGGACGCTCTCAAGAACCAGGAGTTCAAG
>ONAL01000033.1 GCA_900315785.1 uncultured Eubacteriales bacterium | reverse complement strand
TGTTGCTTAAATAACCAATTTTTATCCCAATTATATGGGCTTTCTTTTCGTGCGCCTTTTTTCTTAGCTTTAAGATTTAACTTTCACACTATTCTCCTTTTATATAATTATTTACAATTTAATTGTCAGATTGTTGAGCTCCATAGTGCTCAGATAATTTGTCTCCTTAGCCATACCGCAGACCATTCGTATACCGATATTTGCGGTTGGGTCGTCGGAGTTGTGGAGCTTTATCCATTCGGTCGGGTCAAAGAGCTTGCAGTTATCTCTGAATCGAAGAATCCAGCCGTCCTTGTCCTTGATGACACGAATATCTATGCTGTGCTTCTTGCCGTCAGCAAATCCAAACTCAACGATATTGTTGCTCAGCTCCTCAACGAACAGCGACATAAGCGTGCTGATTTTTGTTGAAGCGCCCCTCTCGGTGCAGAACGCGTTGACCGCCTCAGATGCGGGGATAATTTCGCCCTTTTCGGAAATCGAAGTCTCGAAAAGGTTTTCGTCAGACACGCCGAAGGGCTCTTTCAGGAACAGATAATCCCCGACCTTGTACGGCATACCGCGCTTTTTCACCGCCGCCATTATGATTATTGTAACAAGCGTTGTAAACTCGCCGATTATAAACGCAATCCAGACAGCGTCGGTATCAAGCCAACCGAACATAAGAAGCGCGGGAGCTACAATGTAAACAAAATTCGCGAGGAAGCAGACAATATTGGACAAGGTCATACGCCGCATTCCCTGAGTGTAGTTGATGAAAACAACATCTATACCATACAAAATTACGCTGAGAGCGTAAAAACGAAGTCCGCGTGACGCAAGCGTTACCATCTCGGCTCCGTCAGATGAGCCGAATATTCCCGCAATCAGGTCAGCCGCGACAAAGAGCAGAACCGAAAGCACCGCTCCCACAATCAGAGAAACCCTGACCGAAACCTTAATCAGCGCTTTAGCAGCGCTTCTGTCCTGCTCGCCGAGAATCAGTCCCGCAATCATAGCCGTAGTCATCGAAACTCCGAGCATTACTGATGAAGTAAAGTTGAACACCGTATTAACTACGCTTAACGCTGCTACCGCAGTACTCGAGAGAACCGACGCTACCATTATCAGGTTGAGCACGGTGTTTCTGAGCATTGACGAAGCTGAGCCGACAGCCGAGGACGAACCCGTTATCAGTATCTCACCCAAATCCTTTAAGCGAATACCTTTAAACGAGAACTTAAAAATTATGTCCTTCTTTGTAAAATGCAGAAGCATTATTACGAGAGCTACAATATAGCTGATTGAGGTCGTAAGACCCATTCCAAGCATTCCGCCGTGAATCACAAACGCGTTTATAAGGTCACCCGCGATATCGAGCACGGTCATTACGACTACCGCGACGATTACGCGGTTGGGGTCGCCGTCAAGTCTCATAAGCGAGTTGAACTCCAGGAGCAGCAGTACACACGGGAAGGACAAAAGCATTCCGAGTATGTAGTCCGCCGCAAGCGGAAGCAGGTGGGCTGACTTGTCTCTTGCTCCGAGCAATACGCAAATGTCTCCTCTGAAAAAGAAAAATACCGCCATCATTACTACCGCAACAATCACGGTAACAACCATACACATCGAAAACGCACGTCTCGCCTTTTCGGCATTACCCGAACCAAGCCTCTGGGCACAGACAACCTGAGCTCCTGTAGCCAGAATTCCGCTGAACGCGGTGGCAAGGTTAATGACGGGAGCTACCAGTCCGTAAGCCGCCATACTGTCGGTTCCGAGGAACCTGCCTATGACAACACCGTCAACAATGACGCCTATCATAGTCGCGACCGCAGCGGCTATAATAGTGATGACTGAATTACGAAAAAGCTTGTTAATAATTTGACCCTTTGATTCCATAATTCTTCCTCTTCTTTTATGTTTTTTCTCACGTTGCATATTGAGCACCGATTAACACATATCCGCCTATATTTTACACTATTTGTCCCTTACAGTTCAAGTGTTTGCGGCAATATGGCACAACTTTTTTGCAATTTCTTCTGTATATTCTGTTTTGGTATTTGCAACAAAGACACCGACCTTACTCTTACAGAGCTAAGGTCGGTTCCTTTTAATGATTATTCAGTAATACCGCCGCTGTCGGGGTTTAAAAGCTTGTTTTGGAATTCAGCTTTTTTCCTCACAACACTAGAACTCAAAGTCCATAAGCATTCCGAGCAGCGACTTCTGCCCGTTCGCGTTGTCGGGATATTTTCCTTCCTCGGATGACAGCAGCACCTCTGTTTTGTCCAAATCCTCAACAGCTATTATCGGAGCTATGTATTTATTTTTCATAATCAATTACCTCCGCTCAGGCTGCTTTTCAGCTCTGCGTAGCTTGTCGTGCAGCCTACAAATTTTGTGCCGTCAAGTTCGGTGCTGTCGCTCTGATTGTCGCTCTCGTACATCGGGTAGATAACCCTGTTCATTTTGTTCTTGATATAGAACCTTACAGCGACAAAGGTGTTTTCCTGACTTTCCGAATAAGTCGAGCTGTCAGGGTCGTCCGCAACAACTCCCTCCTGCAGATTGTTAAGCGCGAAGGTCACAAACTTGTAGTAGGTATCGGCGCTGTACTTTCCGTAGTTGCCGCTCAGAAGGTTGCTTGTTTCCTTGCAAGCCTGAAGACTGATAGAGCTGCTGTTTGCTGCCGCGTTTTCATACTTGATTTTTGAGAAATTCTGTTTAGCCTTATCTCTTTTTTCAGCGGCGGTGCCGACTTTTACAACCGCAAAGCCATACTCAACCGCGTCCTGTAAAACCTCGTTGTTCACAATCGCTATGAATCTGAACGCCTTGTTGCCGCTCTGAGTGTAGCTGTCGTTGCGGATTTGCATACCGAGGAGCTTGCCCTCTTTGTAATCGTTTTCCGTAAGAGTGAGGTTTTGCAGACTGCCGTCGCCTCTGCTTTCCGAGGGGATTGAATCAAGCAGATACGTCTCGTGATAGAGCGCTTTTATCTGAGGGGTTTCTGTTTCCTGATTAACATAAGCATCATAAAAGCCTGTTGTCGTGCTATCAGTATCCAAGTACTCATAAAGGTAGTTGAGGTCGATAAAGCGTGTAAGGAGATTTGGGCTGTAGCTTGAGTTAACCTTTTGGCCGTATTCGTCGTACAGCTCCTGTAAGGTGTCGTTTCCCTGACCCGAAAAAGCATCAAGAACTGTATTATCCTGAAGGTCGGTGCTGAAATTATCAGCGTTATTTTCCACCATACTGCCGTCGTTATAGAAGTCGTTGTAAATCGTTACATACCTCTCAAGTCCGTTTTCCGAGCTGGCTTCGTGGTAGGTGTGTCCGAAGCCATAGAAGCGCTTGATGTTTTCCGACGCGCAGAACGCACTCTGGATAAACATTGTCCTTTCTCTCAGGCCTGTTTTCGCCCTATAGCACAGGTCAATGTTGTCGTTGTAAATCTTGACAACGCTGAGCTTGTCACAATGGTGAAAGGAATGTGCGCCCAGAGCCGAAACTCTTTTGGGGAACACGATTATTTCGATTGCGTCGCTGTCCTCAAATGCGAGGGGCTCAAATTTCAAATCAACATCGCTTTCCTCGATAACCAGCTTTTTGAGCGCGTCATTATTGTAAAACGCGCCTTTTCCTACAAACGATACATTCTTCGGAATCGTCACTTCCGCAAGCGTTAAATAGTTTGTATCAGCGTGAAAGGAGTACGCACCGATTGAAGTGAGACTTTGGGGGAAGGAAACCGATTTGAGCTGATGGCAGCCCTGAAACGCGTGGTCGCCGACCGTGGTAACGCCTTCGCCTATCTCAATGCTTTTAATATCATTGTCTATATATCCTCCCCACGGAGTGTTGCTCGGTTGGTCATAATCATACATCGCGCCCGTGCCTGAAACAGTCAGCTTGCCTGTGGAAGCGTCGAAGCTCCAGCTTACACCTTCTCCGCAAGGTCCCGAAGTATCATCCGCAAACGCCGTCAGCTGCAAAGAGCAAACCAACAGCAGGGCGCAGAGCAAGAGAGAAAGCGGAATTTTTAACATTTTCATAAACCGTCTCCCCCCTTACTTGACTGTCATCCCGGAAGTCAGGCTCTTTGATGCCTTGAGTTTCTTCGTATACTTGCCGACGCTCTTGTTCGGAACGTCGAACACTGCCTTTTTGTATATTCCCTTGAATGCGTATTTGCCGATTGTCGGCGGAACCGAACGCTTGAAGGATACCTTCTTGAGCCTTGAAGCCTTAAAGAATGCCTTGGCGCCGATTTTCGTTACCGACTTGGGAATAGTTATGCTTGTAAGCTTGACGCATTTTCCAAACGCCGAAGAGCCGATAGTCCTGAGCTTTGACGCAGACCTTGTCGTTACCTTGGCAAGCTTGTTGCAGCCGTAGAAAGCGCCGCTTCCGATTGAGGAAACATTGTCGCCGATAGCTACGGACCTGAGCTTTGCGGAGTTCTTGAATACGCCTGAATTAATCTTTGTTACCTTGTAGTTCTTGGAGCCGATTTTCACCTTGTTCGGGATAACAACCGAAGTCTGGCTCTTGTCGGACTTGATGACTGCCGCGGTGTTGCCGACAGATTTGTAGGTCACACCGTTCTTGACAACCTTAACAGGTGTTGTCGGCTTGACAGGCTCCGTGGGAGCAGGCTCTGTCGTTGCGGGCTCTGTTGTGACAGGCTCGGTTGTAGTTGGCTCGGTTGTCGCGGGCTCGGTCGTGGGCTGTTCCTCTTCGCTGACTTTCACATCCGTAGTGAAGGTCTTAATCAGGCTCGACGGAACTTTCGCGAAGTTATCGGACGCTCTGACGAGCACTCCGTTTTCTCCCTCTCCGCCGTTGTATGAAGCCGTGGAGTCGGAGTTCTGAGGAAGAATTGTCGCCTTGAGCTTGGCTGTGCCGTTCTCTATACCGTAGATTGTGCCCTCGTCGTTGACCGTGAATACATCGGTGTCCTCGGACTCGTAAATCGCTCTTACGCCGCCAATCTCACGGATTGTCTTGCCTTCAGCGCAGAGGTTGGTCGCTGTGATTGAATCCTTGACCGCCTCTACCTTATCGCCGTCGGTGAAGGTAACGTTCTTGACCTTATCCATAGCCTCGACCTGATCGGCTGTTGCGGTACGGATTACGGTGAACTGTTCGGTCTTTTCGCCGACAGTGACATAGAATGTACCTGTCTCGGTGAGGTTGCCGTCGTCGTCCTTTTTCTCTGTGAAATAATCAGCGGAAGCGACTTCTACGCCTTCGAGCTTGATTTCCTCGTTGTCGTCGATGTCAAAAGCTCTGAGAGGAGCGTCGCCGAGCTTGACCTTGCTGCCGTTTCTGTCGATTACGCCGTACTCTGCGTTCTGCTCGCTGCTCGCCTTTGTGCCGACGTTGCTTACTGTGAAGCTGAGGTCAAATTTGTCTCTGGTGTTTGTGAGAGAAGCGCTGCAGCTCTCAGGTGTGAGGTCACTTTCAAACTTTGTGCTGACTGACTTCTTGTCCACCTCGTTGCCGTCCTTATCGGTCAGAGTGAGGTTGATTTCAGCGCTGTCGTCGTCCTTGTCGGTGGTGAGTCTGAGATAAGCCTTCTCGGTAAAGCCTCCGACGATATTATCGAGCTTGACGCTGTCCTTGATTTCTCCGTCAACGCATACAATGCTGTTGCCGTCCTTATCGGTGGCTGTCAGAGTAATATCGTTGAGTGTATCGACGCCGTCGTTGAGAACGGGAACCTCGATGTCGTACTCGCCGCCTGCGACTACGCCGTTGAGCAGGCTGTCTGTATTTCTGAGCTTAGCTCTGGAAATGGGAGTAATATCGAGAGCTACGAGATTCTTATCCTTGCTTACATCGTTATAGGGAACAAAGTCATCTTTTTCGATTTTATTCATCTGCTCTTTTTCGGGGAGCGCCGCGTTGTTTCTCTCGATTGAATCGTTAAATTCGTCAACGGTAACAACATCGGAAGTTGACTTGACTGCGAGAGCCTTGAGAGTTCCGTCGCCGTTAACCGCAAAGCGAACGTCCTCGTAGTTTACGCCCTGCTTAGATGTAACCTGAACAGGGAATGTCTTTGTCTCGTTTACAAGGTCGTTTCTGACCATATAAATCTGAGTTTCGACTACGCTGTTGTTTACGTCGGACGCTTCAATGCTCTTGCTGTCAATGCCCTTCTTGAGCTCTGCGGTTTTGACCGTCCATACATAATAGTCATAGCCGTCAACGCTGTATACGTCGAAGCCTGCAATCGAGCTGCTCTGTCTCGACTTATCCTCCTGGGTGATTTCGTTGGAATCCAATGCCGAATCGCCCTCCTTCTGAGGATTGCCGCTTGCGATGATTGTCGGCGGAACATAGCCCGCTTCCTCGGTCTTTTCGATGAGATAATACTCAATATTTCCGTCTTCTGTCTCGAGAGTTCTGGGTTCGCCGAGGTTATCGATTACGTTCGAAATATCAAGCGCCTTAATCATATTGTTCGACAGCCACGATAGAATTGTCGCGCTGTGAGCGTTTCCGTCCTTGTCGGTGTAGTTCTGTCGTGTGAGCCTTACGTTCGAGTCGGGAATGTTATCGTTGGTTACGATTATCGGGTGAGACATTTCGCCTGTCTCGAAATCGTAGGTCTGGAAGAACAGCTCACGGTCGTTGACCGTTTTGAGGTTGTTGTCATAGTCGGCTACATAGGCGAAAATGCCTGTATTGCCGTAGCTGATTGCGTCGTGGTCGATGATATACGGAGCCGCTACCGCCTTATAGGTCGTTCCCGTAATCTCGGAATCATCTCCGATGACCTGCGAGCCGCCCGCGGTTGCGGGATTAACAATCGTGGTGATACTGTTTCCCGCATAAACTTCGGGTTCCTCAGCCCACATTCCTTCGTCGTTGAGTTTCTCGTTGATATAGACGTCGGGAACGGAATTAACGAATACCTGACCGTAGAACTTCTCATTGTATCCGTCATAATCGCTTACGGAATCCTTGATATCCTCGGCGATTGACTTGTCCTTGAGGTCGTCGTAGTTATCGACGAAGCTTCCGTCGGTACCTGTCTCTCCGCTGAAATTGTAGGTTCTGAATACTCTGCTTGTGCTTTCGGGATAGATTGCGTCGCCGACTGCCTCGCCCTTGTCCTCATCGGACACAGCGTACTTGCTCTTGGTGTAGTAAATGAGCATTGTATCAGCGTTATAGATTACGCACGGGTCGCTGTCGGAGTATTGTTCGCTGTCCTTGTCGTCGGTAACCTTGAGGACGTTGATTTTATCGTCCTTCTTGACGAAGCTCTTCTCTGACTTATCAAAGAACGCGCCCTTGATTTCAAGCTTGTTGAAGCGGTCGGTCATCTTCATATCTGCGGTCAGTTCCGAAGATGAAGAACACCAGATTACGAAGAGACCTCTGTTTCCGAGGTCGACAATCCTTACATCTGTGTCGAAGGTATTGTCGTCGTCAATCACCTTGGGCTCGCTCCACTGCTTGGTGTCTTCAGTGTAGAGCGACCAGTAAGCCGTGCTCTTGTTGTTTTCGTCTTCTCTCGACTTGTCGATATCGGTGAATACGCCGAGATAGTCGCCGTTGTCGTTAAGCTTCTTTATGCTGACTTCGGACTTGTCAAAAATCTTTTCCTGCAGGAGTTTTTCGATAACTCCGTCGCCGTCCTCGTCGAGAGCGTTATCAATCATGTCGCCCTTCCAGCCTGAACGGTCGTTCACATAGTCGCTGTCGGGAGTCAGGAATCTGGATGAGCTGCCGTAGAGACGGTCTGCGTCGTTGCCGATGTTCATATCAGGGCTGTCACTGCCGAAAAGCGGAACCTCGGGTGTTACATAGTGCCATGTTACAGGCAGCTGGAACACGCTGACCGTGATAGATGCACCGAATTTGGCGCTGCCTGACTTGTCAATTCCGTTTGTTGTTGTAAATGCGAGGTTAAGGTCTACGCGTCCCGAAACCTCGACCTCAAACATGGCAAACTCAGCGTCCGCCACAACCTCGATATACGGCTTGAGCGTTACTACGCCAATCGTATCGATATCATCGCCGTTAGCCGCAAGACCTATCAGGTCGATTACGTCGTCATCCCCCGGAATCGCGGCTTCGCTCTTCTCCGATGTCTTGAGGTAATACCTCTTCTTGTCCTGCTTATGCGTAAACGCGACAGTTGTTGTGCCTCTGCCGCCTGCCTTGAAGGCTATGCTGATTGTAATACCGATCGGGGTTACAAACTTCCACGAGCATGACATTGAACCGTTGACGGTAGCCGTCAGGAGCATATAGTCAAAATACCAGTTCTGGGTGATTTCATCGAGCTTGAACGAAACCACATACACAAAGCCTATGTTAACCTTGACTGCGGGGTTGAATTCCTTGGTGGTTTTCTCAGGGTCAGCCTTGTGCTCCAGAGCGTCGTAGTACTTATTCTCAATCGTGAGCGACGCCGCTTCCTTGGCGTCGAGCGTCTTTTTGTTCTCGGGAGTGGGATTTGTCGCGTAATCCTTCATCGCGCGTGCGAGCTCTTTTTGCGCTGCAGCTACATCCCTGACCATATCCGAAAGACGAACCGCACTCTTCATATCCTTCTTGAGTTTATCCAGAGTTATACCGAGAGTGAGCGTAAGCGTCTGAATCTTCCTTGTCTCGAGCTGCCGGGTAACTCTCTCCAAAGCCGCCTTCTTGACGGATTCCGATATATCTGTTTTTGTCTCTAACAAATCCTTGTAGCCTGTGATTGTGATATACTCTTTCTCGGTCATATCTTCCTCGGACGCGGAAACGTTTGAGGAGTTGCCCTCATCAAGGCTTCCGTTCCACCTTGTGCCCATATCGCCCTGGATATTACCGATAAGAGCGACCGCCGAGAAAGCTCCGCCGTACTTGAACGAAGCGGCAAGGGTCTTTGCGCCCATGCTCTCGTACATAACGTAGCCTGTTTTCTGTTCGGGATAAAGCGATCCGTACTGGTCCTTGAGCTGGATTGTGAGATACGTATTCTTAGGTGCTTTGATTTCGCTCGGAGTAAACTCGAACGCGACTACTCCATCGCCGCCCTCGCTGAGCTTCTTGGTGATATCGGTCGAAACCTCTTTGCCATCCTTGTCCTCAGTCATAATAGGCTCGCCCTCGGAATTGTAGAAGTGAAGCGTAGCTTCATCCACACGTCTGGTGGGGTCCTTGGAGCCGCATTTTACGGTAATGCGGTACTTGTGGTCATCGTTCTTGAGAGCGGTCATGGAAGTAAGCTTCTCCCAATGGTCACGAGGAGCTATTTCGCCCGGATCGCCGTTTGTTATGTACTTTTCAAAGCTGACAGGGTCTATTGTCAGAGTACTGTCCACAAAGAACTCGAGATTCTTGAAAGTGCCGGGATACGCGGTGGTTTTCATTGTGAGAACACTGCCGTCCCTGCGCGTCGCGTTCGCCGTTACAAAGAAGGTGTCCATTGTATTGAACATCTTGCTGTACAGAGTAAAGCAGCCCGTGCCCTTTGCAATCAGAGGATTGGGACCTGTGACATAGCTGTCGCCCGCAGCTGTTATGGTTGCGCCCGACAAATCGGTTGTAACGGGAGTTCTTGTGCCGAAGATTGTCTGTTGTGTATATGTAGCCTTACCGAAAATTCTCAGACTTTCGGGAGCGTCCTCGCCGTCGGCTTTTCTGAACTGGTAGTAAAGCTTCTTTGCGCCGCAGGTATTTATCCTGTAGTCGACAACGTCTCCCCTGAATTTTTCGGGTACCTGCTTTGATTTATAATCCTTGCCGTAGTAGTTCTCCAGCTCCTTCTCGGAATATATTCCGTCGCCGTTCGTATCGGCTGAACCGTCCTCCCAGAAAGCAATATATTCCTTGGGCTTATAGCCTTCGCCGAGGATTGTGTACGAAGCTCCGACGTAGGGGTCGGGAACATTTATGGGTTTACCCATGTCGCCTATTTCCGTCTCCTGATTGAGCGCAGTGTCGGGAACGTACATAACGTAGCCCTCTTTGAGGTTTTTGCCGAGCGGATGAGGCATAATAGTCAGCGATGTCGGACCTGTAAGAGGAACAATTGTGATACTGCCGTCCGCAAGGCTGTCGTTGAACTCAATGTAACCCGAGTCGGTTCTGCCCTCGTCGAGCTTTACGGGAACTGTTTCTCCCGTAAGTTCGTTGACTGCCGAGAATCCGATAATACCCTTGTGCTTGTCGGAACAGGTTGCCGAAAGCTTAATCTTGTCAAACACGGAAACATCCATACTGCTTCCGCTTTTGAAGTTGGTAAAACAAGCTCCGTCGTCGCCCGATTTAAAGTGCACATTGACAGTCCGTGGCTTTGCCTGAGGCACAAACTTCAGATTGTTTGTACCCGCTCTTCTGGCATAATCAAAAGCTTCTTCAGGTGCCATTACTCCCGAACGGAGGTCTGTGAACAGCTTGTCGCCGACTTTGAAGCCTTCAACTTTGACGTTTTTGCTGCTCGGAGAAACACCTGATTCGGTTTTGTTGCTGTTGAAGTTGTCTATATCAATAATCGAGTTTTTGCTGTCGTAAAGAGAGGTAAACGTTCCCTCACCAGTAACCTTCGGGTCTGCGAGGAAAATACCCGACTTATCGAATGTATAATCCGTCTTTGAAGTATAGGTTTTGGGAAGATAGTAGTTATTCGTGCTTGTGCTGTCAAAGCTGACCTTAACCTTATCGTAAACAATTCGGATAAAGCTGAGGTTATTGTTGCCTCCCCAGGATTTTGAGTCGGAACGATACCATACCGAGGAGACAAAATACATGCCGCCGTTGAACGTTTTGTTCTTTTCGGTCTGATTGAATTCGTGAACATACAAATCGTAAACAGTTGAGAAGCTGCTACCGTCGGGGTTTCTTACCTTAACAGGGTTTGAAATGTGCTCTGTACGATTGTTGCTGTACGAGCCGAGACAAACATCGTCCCCGCGGCCGTTGGAAACCTTGACATCCCAGCCTTGTTTACCGTTGCCCCAGTCCGTCCAGTTCTTAAACAGGTTTTTCTTAACGTTCCTGAGGTCCATACGCACGCCGGATTCGCTGCCGTATGTGCCGCCGTTTCTGTATCTGGAATGAAGCGTCCACTGGGAAAGGTCAATATCAATATAGTTCTCTCCGTAGGTGAATTCCGTGCCGCTTGAGGTAACGACAGTGTTTGCGCCTGTTGAGGCTTTCGACTTTTTGTCCGCCTTGATTGTTACGGTGGAAAGCTTGCTTTCGTCGGTTTTTCCCTGCTCGTCGCCGAGACCGACAAAGAAATACTTATCCTCACTCAGCGAGGAAATAATCGGAATAGTAACCTTCTTTTCCTTCACGCCTTTCGGGAAAATCAGCGACTCGGAAACGCCCTCATAGTTGATTCCGTCAAACGCTGTGCCGTCGCTCGTAACGATGTTTGCTACGGAAAGCTGCTCTGTTCCTGCAGTTTTCTTTACGGTAACGGTTACGCTGTCCTTTGCCGATGATACGGAATAGCTCGATTTGGAAAGCTCGTACTCAGGCTTGTTGCCCTTTTCGTCGTCGCTTATAACTATGTAACCTGTCTTTGCGTCGGAAATCTCAATGTTCTCTGCGTTTGTGAGCGCAAACATTGCCTGAACCTGACCGTCGGAGACCTCGTCGTCGGGAACGTGGATATAAACCTCTTTGGTGGTTTCGCCGTCCGCAAAGGTGAGGGTGCGCTTTATGCCGCCGAGCTTCTTGAGCATATTCTCGACGTTGCCCTCTCCCTCATTCATTACATTCTGAATTTCCTTGTATTCATCTGAGTTCTCAGCCGTGACCTCACGCCAGCTCCTGTTCTTCTGAACCACGCCTGTCTGTGCCGCCTGTGCCTTTTCAAGCGAGTTCAGGGAGGAAGCGTCCACGGTTGAGTCCTCTTCCCTAGTTTCATATTCAGCCTTTGAGGAATCATCCTCGCTGAGCGCCTTTTTGACGTCGTCCTCGTCAGCCGCAAGAATATTGTCGCCGTACTTCTTAATCAGCGAAACATTCTTTTCGTCAGCCGTGAGCTTGTCCTGACCCCAGAAGCCCTTTGTTTAGAGCTCGTAGTCAACGCCGTACTCGGAGGTGATATCCGCCGCGCAGAAATCGACCTTTGCTTCACCGTCGGTTTTGCCCATACGCACAACGGTGATAACGCGGTCGTCGTCGCCCTCTTTCATACTGATTTGCGTGTCAAGAATGCCGAATGCGCCGTTCGGATAGGACTTTTTGCCTTCCGCGAGCATTGTCTTTAGCTTTGCGCTCGGCTCCTTTTCTTCATTTTGCGCCGCAAAAGAGGTCGTGACCGTGCTCAAAAGCATGAGCAGAGAGAGCATAAGTGCCGCAGAACCTCTTAACAAACGCGAAAAATGCAGCTTGTGTTTCATAATTTTCCTCCTGACTATTAGTAATAATAATCATAGTTTCCGAAAATGCACCAATCAGATTTTTGTCGGCGACATTCTATATCTACCCAATTATATTCTATATAAAACTAGGTGAAAATTCAAGGGATGTGGCAATATGGCACGTATTTTTTTGTAATAAATATTGAACAAATAAAAGAATATAACTATAATAATATAGGAAATCAAAGCCGACCCCCAAATATCGGCTTTATTTCGGTAGAAGCTCGTTATACGAGTGACTATTAAACCTTTCTTCATAATGGGCATTAGCCGATTACTCCAAGCAAAAGGCAGACCGTCCGGTCTGCCTTTTGTCTGTCATAAAAAACACCTCTTCCATAATTCGAAAGAGGTGTTTAGTCTTATGCTTTAGCCTGCGTAGCAGAAGCCATCGCCTACATAGTAAACAATGGTATTGTCGTTTTCGTCTGTGCTGATTGCAGAAACAGTGACAATCCATGCTTTTTTGCCGTCAGCAGTATAGCCCTTGGTGTAGTCGATGATTTTTGAGCCCGAGCCCGCAACGCTTCTTACCTGAGCCAAAGCTTCGGATTCGGGGATATAATCCTCACAGAAGCAGAAGTCTTCGCCAACGTAGTAGATAACGCTTTCCTGACTGTCATCGGTTGAAATCGGATTAACCGTAATCAGCCATGCCTTGTCGCCGCTTGGGGTGTAGCCCTTCTGAGCGTCAAGAATTTCAGCGCCTGAGCCTGCGGTTTTCTTGAGCTTCGCAACAGCTTCTTCTCTGGAGATATAGCCGTCGTCCTCGGAAGGCTCCTCAGTCTCCGAAGAGGGTTCCTCGGTGTCGGTCTGTGTCTCTGTTTCGGGCTCCGCAGTAGTTGTCTGAGCCTCTGTTGTTTCGGTCGCGGATGTCGTCTTGGAAGCCTTTGAGGACTTGCTGTCCTTCTTGTCACCGCAGCCTGCTAATAGAGTTCCTGTGGCAGCAACAATCAACGCCGCAAGAACGATTGTCAAAACTTTCTTCATAAAACTACCTCCTATTAAAGATTGGAACGATTATAGCACCTGATAAAGCGTTTTTCAATACCTTTTTTAAAAATCACAGGATATTTATTTTACTTTAACCTTGCACTTGAGTGTTACGCCGTTGGTCTTTACCGTTATGGTCGCTTTGCCGCTCTTCTTTGCGGTAATCTTGCCGCTCTTTGTGACAACTGCCGCCTTTTTGTTGTTTGATTTAAACGTCGCGCTGCCGACCTTGCCTGTGATTTTCAGGGTAAAGCTCTTTCCCTTCTTCAGTGTAACGGAAGTCTTGTTGAGCTTGGGGTTATTTACCGTGAGCTTAAAGCTCGTCTTGGTCTCGGAGGTTGAAACCGTAATTGTGGTTGTACCCTTTCTGAGAGCCGTGATTTTGCCTGACGAGCTGATTTTCGCTACCTTTGTGTTGCTGCTTGAATAGCATGCGTCCTGGTCATAACAATTGGAGTAGCTGATTTTCAGATTTGCCGTCTGCTTGACATAAAGGCTCTTGGGAGCGGATTTGAGTGCGATTTTTGCGCTCGGCAGTTTCTCGGGTGTATCCTCTCCTCCGAGAAGTCTGAGCTTAACATAACGCTGATATCTTTGTTCATTGGATTCATCCCAATCACTGCCGTCATACCAGCGGACGCCCGCGTCGATTACCTCGAGCTTTGAGTTGGTCGCAAAGAGATGCTCGTACTCAAAATCGCTGTGGAACGCCGCGAGAAGTCCCGACGGGAGATTATCGAGAGCGTGCTTCTCAGCATAGATGATGAGCATTACTCCCTCTCCTCCGCTGTAGAAATTGTTTGCTACTGTGGGCGAGAGCGTGGTGCTGATATACTGAGCGTGGTCTATTTTTTTGCCGACAGCGGCTTTGAGGTTTTTGAGTGTGTTCTTTTCACCCGCAACAAGCATTGAAGCATACGGCTTAGCTCCGCTGTAGAGCACCATACTGTCGGAGTTCTTATAGCGGCCGAGCTCGGTGTTACAGGCGTGATTTACCATACCAATCATATCCTCGTATCCCTCACCGTAGGATACTACGCCCGCGCTGTGGTTGTCACTGTCTCTTGCGACAACGCCGTTCATCGCTCTGTAGAACTCATCGCTCTGATATGAAGCAATACCCAGTTCTTCGCAGCCTATTTCAAAACTGCTTTCGAGCTTGGGGTTATTCTTGATATAATGCTGTCTCCAAAGCTTGTAGGTCTTGGGAGTGACCTTCAGATAGTTCGAGTCGTCAAAGCCCGTGTACTTGATTCCGCTGCCGGATTTTACATTGACCTCGCACTTGAAGTATGTCGTTCCAATTGCGGCAGTCACATAGGTTGTACCCTTTTTGAGTCCCTTGATAACGCCCTTGTCGCTGATTGACGCAATTTTGTCGTCATTCGAAGAGAACACGACGTCGTCGGGGTCGGCTCCGTTGATTGTGAAATCGGCGGTCTCGTTGCCCTTGAGAGTAACCGAAGTGATGTTCTGCGACGGAGCTTCGCTGAATACTCCGATATTGTGGTCGCCTGCATAGGCCTTTACACCGTCTGACGCATTGCCGATAAGGCGCAAGCCTTCCTTGAATTTGCGGAAGCCGTAGCCATAGTCATAAGTAATATTGTACTCGAGAGCCTCTTTTCCGATTGTCTTGAGGCTTTCGGGAATGTAAATTGTATTGAGATGAGAGTCTGAGGTAAAAGCCATATCGCAAACTTCCTCAACTCCGTCGGGAATGGCGAAGCTTTTTTCTTCGCTTGCGGGATAATAAAGGAGCTTCTTGCCGTCGCCCGAATAGAGCACACCGTCAATCGTCTTGTAGGCGGAATCTGCGTTCAACTTGAACTTTGTTCCGTTAAATGTCAGAGGGTTAACCTCCTTTAGCGTGTCGGGGATTGTAACAGTAAGTTCTCCGCAGCCATTAAATGCGAGCTCGCCGATTGTCTCAACACTGCCAAGGTCCAAAGTCGACAGGCAGTAATTATCGATCCTTCATTCAAATAGATCATTAAAAGCAAACATCAAAAGTACTATTTTTTGCATACATTTTGTGAACATTGTAATGTGAGTTTATAAATCTAATACTTTTTGTTTAATCGAGTAGGGCGGAACATCTCCGCCCTCTCACACGTACGTGCCGTTCGGCATACGGCGGTTCAATTTAATTTCAAAGTATGCTGATTAAGATAGTAATCCAAAGGACTGACTAAGCCTCGCTTGGTCAGTTTTCCTTTTGTGATTGCCCACTTAATCGTGCGATTGTTTGCAACAGCAATGTATCTGTCTCCCATACCGCTCACTTTGTGAGCCATATTTGGTGACACTCCGAGTTTCTTCAATCCCCATTCTCGTTTCTTTCGTACCTTCCACTGTTTCCATATTATGACAATCGTTTGTACTATCAAATGTTCGTCTATCCTTGTCATAACGGTTTTCATATCACCGAGCGCAAAATAGTTAATCCACCCTCTTGTTACTGCATTAAGCTTTTCGATACGGTGTGTTAGACTTAAGCTCCAACTCCTTTTGCATAATTTCTTGATTGCTCTCTTAAACTTTGCAACGGAGTCCTTATGTGGTCTTGCTCTCCAGCCTTCTTTGGATTTCCAGAAACCAAAGCCTAAATATTTAAGTTTAAGTGGTTTGGTAATACGCGTTTTAGTTACGTTAACCTTTAAACCGAGTTTCCTTTCAATCCAACTCGTTATCGTATGCATCACTCTCTTTGCCGAGGCTTCGCTCTTTACTACAATTACACAGTCGTCTGCGTATCTCGTAAACCGAAGCTCTCGCCTTTCGAGCTCTTTGTCAAGCTCGTTGAGCATTATGTTACTCAATAGCGGCGATAGATTTCCACCCTGTGGGGTGCCAACTTTAGTTGATTCGTATTTGCCTTTTTCCATTACTCCCGCTTTAAGATACTTTCTGATTAACGATTCCGTATCTCCGTCGTGAATAACTCGTCCGACATAACTCATCAACTTGTCCTGAGGTACGTTGTCGAAGAACTTTTCAAGGTCAATGTCCACTATCCAAGTGTAGTCCTCGTTGAAATATTCGAGCAGTTTTCGGATTGCCTGCTCACAGCTTCTGTTTGGTCTGAAGCCGTAGCTGTGGTCGCTGAATATCGGCTCGAATATCGGGCTTAATACCTGTGTGATTGCCTGTTCAATTGTCCTGTCGACAACTGTGGGGATTCCGAGTTTACGTACTCCGCCGTTTGGTTTCGGGATTTCTACCCTCAGCACAGGCTGCGGTCTGTAACGTCTCTCTCGGATTTGCTGCTTGATACTCTCCCAGTTCTGAGCCATATACTCATCAAGTTCCTGAACCGTTACGCCGTCAACACCGCCTGCGCCTTTGTTTGCGTAAACTCGCTTCTTGGCGCGTTTGATGTTTTCGTCGCTGAGTATCTTTTCAAGCATTTCTGACATGCTTCCGTCTCTCTCCTTTCCGCTCCTCCGCATATCCTCTACGTTGTGCGGGTTACCCTCATATACGTTTCGGGAATACCGCTTGTCAAAGTAAATGTGGAGAACATACATTACGATTGACGTCTTAAATTGTTCAGTCCTTCCCGAAGCTTTCTTCGGTACTATGACCTCTGCTGACTTCTCACAGTTCGTTGTTACTATGCCTCGTTTCCGATAATGCTTACTCCTCGGCACCTGCGAGACCTCACGGGATAAACCAATACTCTTTCCTCGTCTACCTGCCTGATTTACACATTAAGGTTACGGTTACCTTTTGGACTTCGTTGCCCTTTGCCAACTTATCCGCTTAATGCGCCTTCGTATCAGGTTTCTGTTCGTCAGGCTACGATTTCGCTCTCCCTTCTTCTCGCCTGAACCTCACGATTCAAACCTTGGGAGTCGCTTTTGAGTTCGTCGGTAACTACGCCTCGGTGGACTTTCACCACAGAGCATTGATATACTCTTTATTTTTAAGTTCTAATAATACCTTGTTTACTGCTTTATCAACAGCTTCTTTTGAACACTTAATACAGTTTATTAATTCTATATATTTGGAAATAAAATCAAAGCTATTCTGTTTATGCATTTTCAATCTCCTTGTTCTTGATTTGTGAAAATTTTATTTTCCATCTTCAAATACATACAAATACAAATCCTCAAGCGTCGGTGTTACGCGGGTAAGCTTTGCGTTAGAAGGCGGGTTTTCTGTGACTATTCGGGCAATTACGCAATTGTCCTTATGAAACAGGTTTGATACCCGATAGGTGTTCTGGTAGCGTTCCAATTCTAATGAAGAAATCTCTGCCTCAAAGACCTTGTCATCTATTTGCGACAATAAATTCGGGGTTGTATCACAGGCAACGAGCTCGCCTTTCTTTATCAAAAGAATATCTTTTGCTATAAACTCTATATCTGACACAACGTGAGTAGCGAAGATTACGATTTTGTTTTCGGCTATTTCGCTGATAAAGTTGCGGATTCTGATTCGCTCCTTTGGGTCAAGTCCCGCCGTCGGCTCGTCGAGTATCAGTATTTCGGGATCGTTCAGAAGCGCTTGAGCTATTAAAGCCCGCTGCTTCATTCCGCCCGAAAACGAGCCTAACTTTTTATGAACCGAGTCGGTCAGATTCACCGTATCAAGAAGCCCTGTTATTTTTAACTTGGCTTCTTTCTTTTTTAATCCTTTGAGCGCCGCCATATACCAAAGGAAACGGTTAAGGGAAAAATCATCATACAAGCCCTGCTGCTGTGGCATATAACCAAGGATTGAGCGGTATTCGCGTCCGAGCTTACGAGTATTAACGCCGTTATACAGCACCTTTCCGCTGTCAGCTTTGAGATTGTCTGTGACGATGTTCATCAGCGTACTTTTTCCTGCTCCGTTAGGGCCGAGCAAACCGTAAACGCCCGGAGTGAGCGTTACGGAAAAATCGCAGAGCGCTTTAACTTTACCGCCCTTGTTAACGTAGCCGCGGTAACAACAGCGCAGACAGCAAAAAGCCAGCCTAGCTCTGTTGTGCTGAAATGTATAACCAGCCATCCTACACGAAGATTATCTATACCGTAAAGAGCCAAATAAACCGCCAAAACCGTAACCGAGCAAAAAATCATTACATACAGGTTGTTTTTAACAACAACCGATATTAAAACAGTTATTCCTGTAATCGCCGTCAACAGGGCAAAATAGCATAAAATATTCAATAGGAACGCGCCGATAATATTCAGAGGTACATCTGTCGGAAGATAGTCATACAAACACACAAGCTTTGTGGTGAAGCTGTTTGTTCCAAAGGTACGGATAAACCGTATAAGATAAGGCAATACAATCGCTGTAAATATAATTAATACCGAAATGTACGAAACGAACACCTTACTAAGAAACAGCCTTATTTTTCCTTTTTTGGTCGGTCTGATAAGATTAATAATTTTATTTTTATACTCAACGGTAAAAATACACGGTAGTAAAACAACCGTAAACAATGCAAATAACACATAATTGTTCCATTCGCGCTTTGAACTGAACACGAACAGCTCATAGTTATTTTCGTCTACAAAACGCGCCTCTACGCCTTGGCTTCTAAGCTCTTTCAGTCGCTCATATTGTTTCATTACTTTATCAAGAGCAATAGATTTACTGTTAATCTCTGCCTCAAGCGAACGCGCTGCTGACTCCTGTTGTGACGAAGCAAGCGATGTATCGGAGTAAATTTCCTCAATTTTCTTCTCAACGCTTTTTATATACTTCAGTTCGTTTTGGATAAACTGTTCCTTTTCATCGGTTATATCGCCTTCAAGATATGCCATATAATCATGATAATTGTAATCCGAATCCTCAAGGTACGGATATCTGACAATTCCAATCGATGAATAAATTGAATAAATAATCAGAAGCAAAAACAGAATTGCCATTTTGTTTTGTATTAACAGCTTAAAGACTTCACCGCTAAGAATACTTACGCTGCCGTTTATCCTGTTAACTGACGCTTTGATTCTTTCTACAGCTATTGACAAAACACTTGTTTTCCTCTCCTGTATTTGTCTACAAAAACGCACGCAAGCTACTAATACTTCAACAACAAAAAGCGCAGAGAATACACACAAGACAAACGAACCGGCAGTTACAGCGTTTGAAAATATGTTAAGATTTAAATATTTCCCGATAAAGCTTTCTCCGTCAAAAATATAAAACAGATTCAAGTGCTTAAGAAGGCTTATGCTTGTGCGGGTATCTAACGCAGAATATAAAACATATTCCGCAATAAATACACCCGCGCCTATGGAATATGATAAAACAGGGCTTGAAAAAACCACGAAAACTATCGCCAAAAGCGCCGCCGTAAACAGAGCACCCATCGCCTTACAACATATGCACAGTATCTCAAACTGTAAAATATTGACTGTAAACACACAGTTTCTGAACTCAGGAACGGATTGTATACAAGCGTTTAAATCTGTTGCGCCGTATGCTAAATAACCCATTAAATAGTTTTCTACCGCAAAAAATATTCCAATTT
>ONAL01000006.1 GCA_900315785.1 uncultured Eubacteriales bacterium | reverse complement strand
ATAAATTTCTTTTAAATTTTCGATAATTTACTTGAAAATGTACTTAACATCATCTGACCCCACATTCTCCGCGATAATGATTCACAAATTATGTATGACGCCCTCAGAAGCGTAGGTCGACTCTACTCTCCTTCGGCGTACAACGGGAAAAGCTTCCCTAATTTCAAGTCAATTTTGCCGCTATAGGGGCTATTGCCACCTATACAACAGTATTTTACATCAATTACAAAACTGTTTCAACTCGAAAGTTGTACAAAAAATTTTTAATATGTTTGTTCAAAGTGCTAAAAAAGAACAAAAAGCTGTCGGGAATTGTCTTTTTTAGATTGCAGAGAAACAGAAAGGCTCCCTTTCGGGAGCCTCAGACGCTGTATATCAGAGCTTTTCCAGCTCGTCGGCGGCGTTCTCCATAAAGTCGCCGCTGTAGAGCTCGACCATTCCTCTGTCCACGCACTTGGCGAGGTCGGGGTCGATGGGGAGCTTCGCGAGCACCTTTGTGTTGAACTTCTCGGCGATTTCCTCAATCTTGCTTTCGCCGTAGATGTGGTGCTTTTCGCCGCAGTTCGGGCACATAAAGTAGCTCATATTCTCCACGATACCGAGAATCGGCACGTTCATCATCTGAGCCATCTTGACCGCCTTCTCCACAATCATTGACACGAGGTCCTGCGGAGAGGTGACAATGATGATTCCGTCGACGGGGATTGACTGGAAAACCGTGAGCGCTACGTCGCCTGTGCCGGGGGGCATATCGACAAACATATACTCCTCGTCCTTCCAGATTACGTCCGTCCAGAACTGGCGTACCGTTCCCGAGATGAGAGAACCGCGCCAGATTACGGGGTCGGTCTCGTTTTCGAGAAGCAGGTTGATTGACATAATATCAATGCCTGTTTTTGAGGTTTCGGGATAGATGCCGAAATCGTTGCCCTTGGCTCTGTCGTGCAGATTGAACGCCTTGGGAATTGACGGACCCGTGATATCGGCGTCCAGAATGGCGGTTTTGTGACCTCTGCGGTTCATTGTTACCGCGAGCGTCGAGGTGACAAGGCTCTTGCCTACGCCGCCCTTGCCCGAGATAACACCGATTACCTTCTTGACCGAGCTGAGGTCGTTAAGCTTTTCGCGTAAATCCTGCGGCTGTGTTCTGCTTGAACAATTCTCGGCGCAGGATGAACAATCGTGATCGCAACCCATTTTTGATTACTCCTTCATATATATTATTAATTGATAACGATTGAGGAAATAAAGTTGTTTACTTCCTTCTGCATATTCATATAATTCTTGACCGCTGTGTCGTCTGCGTCGTTGTACTGAACGTCCGTAGGCGTTGTGACGACAATCTTCTTGGACTTGTCCGAGGTGTATTCGGTGAGCTTGACGCCGTCAAGGTTATCCGCCTTGCTGTCGTCCGCGTCGAACACATAAATGGACACGAGTGTTCCCATTTCGTACATATCGTGGTTGTAGTCCTCGTAATAGATTGTGCAGTTGCCGTTCTGTACCGACGAAACATCGTCAGCCCAAGCCGAAGGAACGCTTACGCTGTAGGGCTCTCCCGAGGATGAGGAAGAGGTTTCCTCTGTCTCGGAGGTCTCGGCGGTTGTTTCGGCAGTTGTCTGCTCCGCGGTTGTGGTTTCTGTCTCGGGCTCAGAGGTCGGGTCGGTAGCGTAGTTTACTCCGATTCCCTCAAAATTATCTCTTGCGCATTCGCCCAAGGGAAGCTGATTGTCGCGGTTGAACTGCTTCTGGGAAACATAGTAGACTGTCTCTTCATTGAAGCTGGGGAGGTTCTGGGTGCGGACTTTCTTGTCCGTAGCCTGATAGAAGTAAATCTTCTCAGCCTTGTCGGAGATGTTTACCTTCCAGAGAGTTTCGTGGTCAATGCAGGGTGTGCAGGCAGTCTTTCTGGTCTTGCCGTTGAGCTTGTAGGTAACGACTACGTCGCCGCTCCAGTTGTAGGTTGTGCCGTCCTGTGCGGTGAGCTCAATCTCAGTCGAGGGCTTGTCAAAGTAGATTGTCTTTTTGCCTTCGACGGCGGGCTTCTTGGGACCGAAGATTCCCGAAACGAACGCGAACACAACGCCGCCCGCTATAAGCAGAACCGCAACGATGATTGTGATGACAATCGCGGTTGTTTTTCTGTGCTTTTTCTGAAGCTTCTCACGGCGGCGGTCGCCCTCGTAATAGGGCTCGGCAACATCATCGCTGTATTCTCTCATTCTGCGGCTCTGTTCGGGATGATACTCCTCGTCATAGCTTACGGCTTCGTCAAAATCGTCGCCGTAGTTCACTTCTTCAATATCGACAGGCTTGTCCTGATGTGCAACGCTCTCGGGAACGACGTAGTCCTCGTTCTCGGTGAAGTTATACGCAGGGCGCTCCACAACGTCGTCGGCTGTGCGCTCGGACATTACCACTTCGGGAAGCTGAACCTCGCCGCATACGTAGCAGACCTTGTCGTTTTCGTTCAAATAGGCACCGCAGTTGGTGCATCTTCTTTTATTATCCATAGCTTTCTCCTTTATGTATCAGAGATCATCCAAGTTGATGCCTTCCTGATATTCGCTCTCATTAACGACGCCGTTTTCGTCAACCTCGTTGCTCTTGGTGATTCCGTACGCGTCGTCCTCGTCGCTGCCGCTGCCCGTGTCGCTCTGGGAATCCGAATCCTCTCCGCCTTCAGCCGAGCCTGTGTCATCCTGTGTCTGCTCCGAAGACGAGCTTTCCGCGGTAGCTTCGGTGGTTTCCTCGCTCTGCGTGTCCTCTACATACTCGCTGTCGGATTCGGTCTCGGTTTCGGCTTCTGTCTGAGCAGCCGTTGTTGCGGCCTGAGTCTTTTTCTTTGTCTTGTCGTTCTTGGAACAAGCCTGTGTTCCGAAGAGGATTCCCGCGACAACTGCCGCTGTAACGAGAACCGCAATTATTATTATAATCGGCGCCTTTGATTTTTTCTGTCTGTTTCTGTCGCCCGCTGAGCGTGTCTCACGCTCGGGCGCTGCTTCAACGCCGAAGCCGTCGCCGTATTCGGCGGGCTTTCTTCTGTCATTACTCATATTAACACTTCCTTATCCTTTATAATAAATCCCACGGTAAGTTTTGTCAAGCGAAAAGAAAGCGGAACCGAAGCTCCGCTTTTCATTAATATATAGTGTGAAAAAATTATTCTTCTGTTGCTTCTTCCGTTTCGGTTTTTTCTTCCTCAACCTCTTCGGGCTCTGCAACAACTACGACTTCCTCTGCCTCGGGCTCTTCCTCAGCTTCGGGCTCGTCGTCAACGAGGTCAGCCTCTACGCCGCCCTCGAGAACCTCGGGCTGAGCTTCCTCTTCCTTTTCCTCTTCGTCGTCATAGACGGTCTCGAAGCCGCTGAGGAAGGTGTAGGGAACCGCGTAGCCGAACGCTACGGCTGCCATATACGCTACGATTGAGTTCTCGGCGAGCTGCTGGTGAAGCGGAAATACGGGGATAATCAGCGCGAGAACGATGTAAAGCGCGGGTAAATCGAGAAGAATCAGCGTAATCCAGCTGAATCTGGTTACGGGCTTGCCTTCGCCTACTCGCGTCGCGTAGAATACGAGAAGTCCGAAAATCGCGAGGATTCCCACAGTTACGGCAGCCTTGGCTACATCGCCGAGGGAGCCTGCGAACTGAGCGAAGAAATAGCCGCATACGATGTACGCTAAGATTAAGAACGCCGAGAAAAACAGATTGACGTTGTCACGGGTTGAATTTTTCTTTTTCATTGTAAATATCTCCTATCTTTCATATTACTTTTTTAATCTTGCCGCGAGGCAGACCCAGCCGTTGTCCTCGTAGCGCGCGATAAGCTCAAAGTCACCGCTGACCGCGTTTGCGACCTCGTCGCCGCGGGTATCGATGATACCGCTCATAATATAAATAGTATCGGGGTTCATAAACTCCTTGATACCCTTTGACAGACTAATTATAGCATCTGCGACAATATTTGCAACTATTAAATTGAACTTTCCGCTGACTTTTTGCGTCAGGTCGCCGTGAATTGCCGTAAATCTGTCTCCGACGCCGTTAAGCTCGGCGTTTTCCGCAGCGGTTCTGACCGCTGTTTCGTCGATATCAACGCCCTGAGCCGTCGAAGCTCCGAGCAAAAGAGCGGCGATTGCGAGGATTCCGCTTCCGCAGCCGACGTCGAGAACCGTGTCGCCCTGCTTCAAATGCTTTTCTATCGTCTCAAGACAGAGACGAGTGGTCTCGTGACTGCCTGTTCCGAAGGCGAGACCCGGGTCGATATTGAGCACAACTCTGCCCTCGGGGTCGAAATCATCGCGCCAGGTGGGACGGATGAGCAGCTTTTCACCGACAGGCGTGGGGTTAAAGAACTTTTTCCAGTTGTTGCGCCAGTCCTCGTCCATTGTGAGCGAGGTGTCGATTGTGTGCTTTATTCCCTCGGAGTTGTATCTTTCCGACAGGAAGGCGAGCGCCTCGGCAGGGTTTACGTCGGGCTCCAGATAAACGTGAATAAACGCCGCGTTTCTGTCCTTTTTGAGCAAATCCTCATCAATCAGGTCGATGTGGGCTATCTGCCTGACCTGTTCCTCGAGCGCCGAGTAGTCCTCGATATATATTCCGTACGGAACCACCATATTGGCGATATCCGCGGCTTTGTCGATATCCTTTACGTCAACGGATATTTTTATCTCCGTCCAGCTTGCCATAGCGTCACCTTTTTCTTTTTGGGATAAACCTTTCTAATTATATATTAATATTCAAAAATTTACAAGAATTTTCTTGCTAAGTTAAAAAAGGTCTTTTATTCTTACATAAAATATGGTACAATTTTGTATGTATATTTAAAAAGGAACATAGGGTGATTTTTTGGCAAAGGTAATTGCGATTGCGAACCAGAAGGGCGGAGTAGGCAAAACCACGACGGCGGTAAACCTCGCGGCGTGCCTCGGCGAAATGGGAAAGCGCACGCTTCTCGTTGACGTCGACCCTCAGGGAAACGCGACCAGCGGAGTCGCGGTAGACAAAAGACAGCTCGGCAAATCTACCTACAACATTCTTGTTGACGGGATTTCGGCTGAGGAATGTCTGTTTTCAACTCAGTACAAAAATCTTCACATTCTTCCCAGCTCGCTCGATTTGGCGGCTGCGGAGCTTGAGATTGCGGACAAGCCGCACCGTGAAGCGCTGCTCAAAAACGCGGTGCTTCCGATAAAATTCAACTATGACTACATAATCATAGACTGTCCGCCTTCGCTGGGACTTATCACGGCGAACGCGCTGACAATGGCTGACACGATTCTCGTACCGATTCAGTGCGAATACTACGCGCTCGAGGGTCTGTCACAGCTTATGAACACTGTACGAAGGGTTAAGCGCCAGTACAACAGCTCGCTCGAGCTAGAGGGCGTACTGCTCACGATGTATGACGGCAGACTTAACCTCACTCAGCAGGTTGTCGAGGAGGTCAAGAAATTCTTCCCGAGAAAGGTTTTCAAGACCGTTATCCCCAGAGGCGTAAGGCTCTCGGAGGCTCCCTCGTTCGGTATGCCTGTTATTTACTACGACAAATCCTGCAAGGGCTCGGCGGCTTATACCGAGCTCGCAAAGGAAATTGCGGCAAAGGGGTGAGATAATGGCTAAGAAAAGAGGAGGTCTCGGCAAGGGACTGGGCGCTATTTTCCTCGAAAACGAGAGCGAAAACGGCAACTCAACCGTAACTCTGAATATTTCGGAGCTCGAACCCAACCGCGACCAGCCGCGTAAGGACTTTGACGAGGAAGCGTTATCTCAGCTTTCCGACAGCATAAGACAGCACGGACTGATTCAGCCCATTCTCGTGCGTCCGATTCTCGGCGGCGGCTATCAGATTGTCGCGGGCGAGAGACGTTACAGAGCCTGTCAGCTTGCGGGAATCACCGAGGTTCCCGTTACAATCCGCGACCTGACCGACAAGGAGACTATGGAAATAGCCCTTATCGAGAACCTTCAGAGAGAAAACCTCAATCCTATTGAGGAGGCCGAGGGCTACAGGGCGCTGATGGACGAGCACGGGCTCACTCAGGAAGAGGTCAGCGAGGTCGTCGGCAAGTCCAGACCTACCGTCGCGAACTCTCTGAGACTGCTCAAGCTTCCCGAAGAGGTTTCACAAATGGTGAGCGAGGGCACAATCAGCTCGGGTCACGCGAGAGCGCTTCTGTCCTTTGAGGACGAAAGCGAAATGGTAAGGGTGGCAAAGGAAATCGCGCTTTCCGATATGTCCGTAAGGCAGATTGAGAAAATCGCCAAGAGCAAAAAGGACAAGAAGCCGAAGCCCGCGCCTGTCAAATCCCCAACCTACTACAGTATTGTAGAGCAGACACTGACCGAATATCTCGGCAAAAAGGTAAAAATTACACCCCTCAGGAACAAAAAGGGCGGCACGCTGTCTATCGAGTTTTACTCGAACGACGATTTACAGTCGCTCGCAAAGAAGCTTGAGGATAAATAAAAGGAGTAACCAAAAATGATTGACATCAAATTTTTAAGAGAAAATCCCGACGCTGTTAAGGAAAACATAAAGAAAAAGTTTCAGGATTCAAAGCTCCCCCTCGTTGACGAGGTTATCGAGCTTGACAAAAAGAGCCGTGAGGCTAAGGGTAACGCCGACGCGCTGAGAGCCAACAGAAACAAGCTCTCAAAGCAGATTGGCGCTCTCTACGCTCAGGGCAAGAAGGACGAAGCCGAGCAGCTCAAGGCTCAGGTAGCCGCTCAGGGCGAGGAGCTTGCCGCTCTCGAAGCCGCTGAGGCTGAGCTCTCCGAGAAGGTCACAAAGATTATGATGACCATTCCGAACATCATCGACGACGTTGTTCCCATCGGTAAGGACGACAGCGAGAACGTAGAGGTTGAGCGCTTCGGCGAGCCTGTTGTTCCCGAGTTTGAGGTTCCCTATCACACCGAGATTATGGAGAAGTTCAACGGTATCGACCTCGACGCGGCGCGTAAGGTTGCGGGCAACGGCTTCTACTATCTTATGGGCGACATCGCGAGACTTCACAGCGCCGTTATCGCGTACGCGCGCGACTTTATGATTAACCGCGGCTTTACCTACTGCGTACCGCCGTTTATGATTCGCTCCAACGTCGTAACGGGCGTAATGAGCTTTGCGGAAATGGACGCGATGATGTATAAAATCGAGGGCGAGGACTTATACTTAATCGGAACCTCCGAGCACAGTATGATTGGTAAGTTTATCGACACAATGGTCAAAGAAGAGGAGCTTCCCAAGACGCTCACAAGCTATTCGCCCTGCTTCAGAAAAGAAAAGGGCGCTCACGGTATCGAGGAACGCGGCGTTTATCGTATCCACCAGTTTGAAAAGCAGGAAATGATTGTCGTTTGTAAGCCCGAGGACAGCAGAATGTGGTTTGACAAGCTCTGGCAGAACACAGTTGACCTCTTCCGTTCGCTCGATATCCCCGTTCGTACGCTCGAGTGCTGCTCCGGAGACCTCGCGGACCTCAAGGTAAGGTCGATTGACGTAGAGGCTTGGTCGCCCAGACAGAAAAAATACTTTGAGGTAGGCTCCTGCTCGAACCTCGGCGACGCTCAGGCAAGAAGGCTCAAAATCAGAGTTAAGGGCAAGGACGGCAAGTACTTTGCTCACACCCTCAACAACACCGTTGTCGCTCCTCCGAGAATGTTAATCGCATTCCTCGAGAACAACCTCAACGCCGACGGCACGGTAAGCATTCCCGAGGCTCTCAGACCGTATATGGGCGGACAGGAAGTTATCAAATAATTTTGGAACTAAGCGGTATTATTTTTACTGCTGACGTAATAAAATTTTAAAGAAGGAGGAAAAAGTATGGAAAGTATCAAAAAGTATATCGCGGAATTTATCGGTACTGCCGTGTTGGTTGTAGGCGGCTGCGGAACAGCTGTTGCTATCAACACAATCACATCTCAGCACGCTCCGATTCCGACAGCGGCGACAATTATCGCTATTTCGCTCGCGTTCGGACTTTCGATTGTGGCTATGGCTTACTCTATCGGAAATGTATCGGGCTGTCACATCAACCCTGCGGTATCTCTCGGCGTGCTTATTAACGGAGGAATGTCCGTAAAGGATTTCTGCGGCTATGTTATCGCTCAGCTCCTGGGCGCTACGGCAGGTGCTGCGGGCTTAATGCTGACCTTCGGCAGCAAGTCCCTCGGAGCCAACGGCTTCGGCGACGCTTCCGCTCTTCACGTCGGTCTCAGAGGCGCGTTTACGGTAGAGGTTATCCTTACCTTTATCTTTGCGCTGACAATCCTCGGAGTTACCTCTAAGGCTGAGAACAGCAAGGTAGCCGGACTGGTAATCGGTCTCACGCTTGTTTTTGTTCACCTTATCGGTATTCCGTTCACAGGCACATCCGTAAACCCCGCAAGAAGCTTTGGTCCCGCAATCTTCCAGGGCGGAGAGGCTCTCTCACAGCTTTGGGTATTCATCGTTGCACCGCTTCTCGGCGCGGCAATCGCGGCGGTTGTACATCGCTTCGTTTTATCAGCCAAAAAGTAAAGTAAAATCAAGCCGTCACATCGTGTGGCGGCTTTTACTTTGCAAAGAAAAAAGGATTGTCCGCGGACAATCCTTAATTTTTATTCAATTGAGCAATCGAGGTAGTTCATAAGCTCCTCGTCGTCCTTCTCCTTCTTTTCCTTAACGATAAAGAAAGCGGTCAGAGCAGCGGAAACAGCCGCAACAAACGCGATAATGCCTATGATAAAGCCTAATTTACTTTTCTTTTCCATAACAGAGCCTCCCGTAAATTTCAAAAATCTTATACATTTATAATAACAGTTTTTACGGAAATGTCAACAAAATTCTAAAAAAAGTAAAAGAAAAAGCAGGGATAACCCTGCTTTTAATTTCGGTAATTAGATTAAGCCGACGCGTTTAAACGCTTTGCGAGATTGGATTTGCTTCTGGCAGCCTTGTTCTTGTGAAGGATACCCTTGGAAGCGGCCTGGTCAATCTTCTTTACTGCAAAGCTAACTGCCTCAGTCTTATTATCTGCGTTATTCTCGATAGCGATATATGCCTTCTTAACGGCAGTCTTGAGAGCGGACTTTGTTTCCTTGTTCTGAGCAGTCTTTGTAGCGATAACCTTAACACGCTTTTTAGCAGATTTAATGTTAGGCATTGTCGCACCTCCTTATAAAATTACAGCTTTTCTTAGTCACGTACATATGATAATACCATTAATGTCGCAAAATTGCAAGTGTTTTTGATAAATTTTTCGGAAAATTTTTAAACTTGTTGCCGTGCAAAATCCGACCACAACATCTTGTGGTTTACTTGGAAGTTTTCTTATATAAAATGTATATAATAAGAATGACGGCAAGGAACGTAAACGCGATACAGCGGAAAATAATGTTGTAAATTCCCGCGTAAAGGTCTATCGGCAAAATCACATGCATCAGACGCCAGCCGAACATAAAAGCAAAAAATCCCGCGGCGATGTATAATATAGCGCCGAGCCTTCGGGCAGAATAAACGCAGTAGGCGCCGAGACCCGCCCATAATATCAGGTAAACAATATCAAGAAACATCTTTTCTCTCCTTTGATTGCATTGGTTTTATTATATAATCAATGTCCGAAATAGTCAATATCGGCATAAACGCCGTTTTGTACATAGCCGAAAACCCACTGTTTATGAGGATTGTGTGAAAAACAGGAAAAATTTTTACGAATAGTATTGACTTTTTTTGACTTTAGTGCTAGGCTATAACCATAGCAATTAGCACTCGAACCTTTAGAGTGCTAATCCAAAAATACAGAGGCGATTATTTATGGAACTTGCTTTAAGAAAGCAAAAAATTCTCGCCGCAGTAATTGAGCGCTACATCGCGACAGGCGAGCCCATAGGCTCCAAGTCGCTGCAAAGCGCGGACGGGCTTGAGGTCAGCTCGGCGACAATCCGCAACGAGCTGGCAGATTTGACCGCGAAGGGCTTTTTGATTCAGCCGCACACCTCGGCAGGACGTGTTCCCACCGAATACGGCTACCGCTACTACGTCGACAACCTTATGAAGCGTAAGGAGCCCGACGAAAGGACAAGGCGGTATATCGAAAACAAGCTGATGACCGCGAACGACGCTCCCGAGCACATTATCCGTGCCGCAGGCGAGCTCGCGAGCGAGCTTCTCTCGACAGCCGCTCTGGCGACAACGCCGACAGGCGATGACGCGAGAGTTCACCGCATAAAGTTTGTTCAGACTGGACGTCACACCTCAATGGTTGTGCTGATAACCTCGTCGGGAATGGTCAAAAGCAGGCTGTTTCGCTGCGACTACGCGATTACGACCGAGATGCTCAACGTCTTTGACAGGTCACTCAACGAACAGCTGGCGGGACAGAGATTGTCCTACGTCAACCGACCGTTCGCTCAGACCTTCGCCGCTTCGTTCGGCGAGCTCGGACTGTTGATGCCCGATATGCTGACGGCGGTTATGGATGCGTGCCGTGAGGCGCTCGGTATGAACGTTTACGTCAGCGGCTCCACAAAGCTGCTCTACCAGAGCGATTTCAGCCTGGCGACAGCGAGAGGCGTGCTCGAGTTCCTCGGCGACACAAACGCCAGGGACAACTATTTAAAGAGCCTGCCCGAGGGCGTGAGCGTTTACATCGGAAAAGAAAATTCCCCCGTACTTCTGCGGCGCAGCGCCGTGGTTGCCGCGAGGTATATGATAGAAAATCAGCCTGCGGGCGCGATTGCGGTAATCGGTTCTCTGAGACTTGATTACTCAACAGCCGTTCCGACGCTCGAGTACATCGCGAAGGTTGTCGGAGAACTGATTGGCGAGCTGATTTCGACTAAACAGTAGAAAGGGATGATAATATGAGCGAAGAGAAAAAGAGTGAAGTAACTCAGGAAGTCCCCGAGGAGGAAACAAAAACTCCTAAGGAGGAAAAGAAGGCGAAGAAAAAGAACAAGAACGCCGAAAAACTCGAGGAGCTCGAAAAAGCTCTTGCGGATGAAAAAGACAAACGTCTGAGACTTGCCGCCGAGTACGAAAATTACAGAAAGCGCACCTCGGCAGAAAAGCTCAATATTTACAACGACGCCACCGCGAAAGCGGTTGAACAGCTTTTACCCGTAGCGGACAGCCTTGATATGGCGCTTGCCACTATGAAGGACGCTCCCGAGGAGTTTAAGAAAGGCTTTGAGCTTGTCAGAGCTCAGCTTGCAACCTCTCTTGAAAAGCTCAAGGTTGAGCCGTTCTGCGAGGTCGGCGACGACTTTGACCCCAACCTTCACAACGCTGTAGCCAAGATTGAGAGCGAGGATTTTGAGGAAAACAAAATCTCAGCCGTTTTCCAGAAAGGCTACAAAATCGGCGACAAAATAATTCGCCACGCAATGGTTCAGGTTGCCAATTGCGACTGATTAATCAACAAACATCATTTAAAATATTACATTGGAGGTAATTATTATGGCAAAAACAATAGGTATAGATTTAGGTACAACTAATTCCTGCGTAGCGGTTATCGAAGGCGGCGAGCCCGTCGTTATCGCAAACGCAGAAGGCGCGAGAACAACTCCTTCCGTTGTAGCTTTCTCCAAGGACGGCGAAAGAATGGTAGGTCAGGTTGCTAAGCGTCAGGCTATCACAAACCCCGACAAGACTGTTTCCTCTATCAAGAGAGAAATGGGCTCCGCTTACAAGGTAAGCATTGACGGCAAGAACTACACACCTCAGGAAATCTCCGCAATGATTCTCCAGAAGCTCAAGTCAGACGCAGAGGCTTACCTCGGCGAAAAGGTAACACAGGCTGTTATCACCGTTCCCGCATACTTCACAGACGCTCAGCGTCAGGCTACTAAGGACGCTGGTAAAATCGCGGGTCTCGACGTAAAGAGAATCATCAACGAGCCTACAGCTGCGGCTCTCTCCTACGGCGTTGACAAGGAAAACGACCAGAAGGTTATGGTTTATGACCTCGGCGGCGGTACTTTCGACGTAAGTATCATCGAGATGGGCGACGGCGTTCAGGAAGTTCTTGCAACAGCAGGTAACAACCGTCTCGGCGGCGACGACTTCGATAAGAGAATCATCGACTGGCTCGTATCTCAGTTCAAGCAGTCCGACGGCGTAGACCTTTCCTCAGACAAAATGGCTATGCAGCGTCTCAAGGACGCGGCTGAGAAGGCTAAGATTGAGCTTTCGGGCGTAACCTCGACAGCTATCAACCTTCCCTTCATCACAGCTGACGCCACAGGCCCCAAGCACCTCGACGTTACTCTCACAAGAGCTAAGTTTGACGAGCTCACAGCTGACCTCGTAGAAGCTACAATGGGTCCCGTTCGTTCCGCTCTCTCCGACTCGGGCTTACAGATTTCCGAGATTGACAAGGTTCTCATGGTCGGCGGTTCCTCCAGAATCCCCGCGGTTCAGGACGCTGTAAAGAGATTAATCGGCAAGGACCCCTTCAAGGGAATTAACCCCGATGAGTGCGTTGCTATCGGCGCGGCTATTCAGGCAGGCGTTCTCGGCGGCGAGGTTGACGGTCTCCTTCTCCTCGACGTTACTCCGCTTTCCTTAGGCGTTGAGACTATGGGCGGCGTTATGACAAAGATTATCGACAGAAATACAACTATCCCGACCAAGAAGAGCCAGATTTTCTCCACTGCGGCTGATAACCAGACACAGGTTGAAATCAACGTTCTCCAGGGTGAGCGTGAGTTCGCCCGCGACAACAAGCAGCTCGGTCTCTTTGCTCTCACAGGCATCGCTCCCGCTATGAGAGGCGTTCCTCAGATTGAGGTTACCTTCGACATCGACGCTAACGGTATCGTTAACGTTTCCGCTAAGGACCTCGGCACAGGCAGAGAGCAGGCTATCACAATCTCCTCTTCCACAAATATGAGCAAGGAAGACATCGACAAGGCTGTTAAGGAAGCTGAGCAGTTCGCAGCTGAGGACAAGAAGCGCCGTGAGGAAATCGACGCCAAGAACGAGGCTGAGAATATGGTTTATCAGGCAGAGAAGCTCGTCAACGAGAACGGCGACAAGCTCGACGCTGCCGATAAGGATACAATCTCCAACAAGACAGCGGCACTCAAGGACGCTATCTCCAAGAACGACAAGGCTATCATTGACGCCGCTAAGGAAGACTTACAGAAGGCTCTCTATGAGGTTTCCGCTAAGCTTTATCAGCAGGCAGCTCCTCAGGGTCAGGGCGCTCCCGATATGGGCGGCGCTGCTCCGAACCAGGGCGCGGCTCCCGGTGCTGACAATGTCTACGACGCTGACTTCACAGACGTTGACGACAACAAATAAGAATTACTCGCCGAAAGGCGGCGCGGGGCTCCCCGCGCCGCTTCGGGCGTTTGAAATAATTGACAATGGATAGGAGATACCCTGCTGTCCTTTATCCATTATCAATTATTCACGAAGAAAATGTTAAGGAGTAATTATGGCAGATAAAAGAGATTACTACGAGGTCCTCGGCATCCAGAAGGGCGCAAACGAGGACGAAATCAAAAAAGCATACAGAAAGGCGGCTAAGCAGTACCACCCCGACCTTCACCCGGGCGACAAGGTTGCCGAGGAGAAGTTCAAGGAAGTCAATGAGGCTTACGAGGTGCTGTCCGACAGCGAAAAGAGGGCGCGCTACGACCAGTTCGGTCATGCAGGCGTTGACCCCAACTTCGGCGCGGGCGGCGGAAGTCCGTTTGGTCAGGATATGGATATCGGCGATATCTTCAACAGCTTTTTCGGCGGCTTTGGCGGCTTCGGCGGCAACAGACGCTCTAACCCGAACGCTCCGAGACGCGGCAACGATGTTGAGACTCAGCTCACTATCACATTTGAGGAAGCCGCAAAGGGCTGTAAAAAGACCGTTTCCTACAGCAACGTCGTAACCTGTGAGGAATGTCACGGCACAGGCGCTCAGAAGGGCTCTCAGGCGAGAACCTGTTCGGCTTGCTCGGGTACGGGCAGAGTTACAGTCAGCCAGCGTTCCCCCTTTGGAGTTGTCCAGACGCAGCGTTCCTGTGACGCTTGCCGAGGCAAGGGTAAGATTATTGACAGTCCCTGCAGAGCCTGTAACGGCAACGGCAGACAGCGCAAGAACAAGAAAATCGAAATCAACATCCCCGCGGGTATTGATAACGATCAGGTTCTCAACGTTTCGGGAAAGGGCAACAGCGGCATAAACGGCGGTCCCGCAGGCGATTTGCACGTATACATCCGCGTCAAGCCCCATGACGTTTTTGAGCGCAGGGGCGACGATGTATGGTGCGAAATGCCGATTACCATCGCTCAGGCTATGCTCGGCTCAGAGGTTGTCGTTCCCACACTCGACGGCAAGGTCAGCTACTCGGTTCACGAGGGCACACAGCAGGGCGACGTATTCAAGTTCAAGGGCAAGGGTTTCCCTCACATCAACGGCAGAGGTCGCGGCGACCAGTATGTGCGTATGAATATCGAGATACCCAAGGGACTTAACTCAAAGCAGAAGGAAGCAGTTAAGGAGCTCGACAAGCTTCTCGGCGACAAAAACTACTCAAAACAAAAGAGCTTCAGAGAAAAACTCAAAAAGCTCTTCGGCGACTAACTACATAGTTAGTTATGCGGCACGGATAACCGTGCCGCTTTTTGTTTCACGTGAAACAATGCCAAATGCCGCGCAGAGACTGCGCGGCATTGGCAAGGGGTTTAGATAAGGAAATGGGTATGAGTGCGGATGCATAGCATCCAACGTGGAAAGCGTTTATGCGGACCTTTCGGTCTGGGTTTTGGGGATTCGCACCGTGTACTCGATGTATTCCCCGCTGTCCTTGTGCTTGCAGACGGCGTCTATGCCCGCCTGTTTCATCGTTGAGACAGCTTTATTGATAGTGTTTATAAAAATCCTTACGTCGCGTATCAGGATTCGCTGAGCTCCTTTTTTAGGCTTTTCGGGCTCGGGAGCAGAGGAATCGAAGAGGAGCTTCTCTATCATTTCCTCGCTTTGCGTGACGTTGAGGTTATATGCGATTATTTTTGAAAGGGCTTCGCGCCGAAGCTCTACATCGTAGATTCTGAGCAGCGCTCGGGCATGACGTTCTGAAAGTCCCGCCTGAATTATCCAGTCCTGTTCGTCGTAGGTGAGGTTAAGAAGTCTGAGCTTGTTGGCTATTGTGCTCTGGCTCTTGCCGAGCTTCTTAGCCGCCTGCTCCTGGGTAATTCCGTAACGGCGAATCAGACGCGATATTCCTCTGGCTTCCTCAAATATCCCGAGGTCGCAGCGCTGAAGGTTCTCGATAAGGGCGAGCATTGCGGATTCGCGGTCATTGCACTTTACGATAATGCACGGCACCTTTGAATAGCCTGCCATAACCGAAGCCCTGAGTCTGCGTTCTCCCGCGATTATCTCATATTCCGACTGGGAAACCTTTCGAACCGTGAGAGGCTGCAGGATTCCGTTCTCGCTGATTGAGTTTGCGAGGTCGCGGAGCTGTTCTTCGTCAAAGATTTTTCGGGGCTGGGTTTTGTTCGGTCTGATTTTTATTGTGGGGATTTCAAATATTTTATTATCTGATTTTGCTAAGTAGTTCAAGGTTGTCCTCTTTTCTCCAAATTGCCGTCTGCGGCGTATCCCCTTTCCGTGTCATTATAATACCACGTCGGTACGGTGTAAGCTGTCGAAGCGTGAGCGATTATTCTAAAAGGTTTTAGTTTTTATTGTAGAAAAACAAGTAAAGCCCCGACTTTTTTGTCGGAGCTTTTGTTTTAGAGGGGTTTGCTTTTGATTTTTGAGCCGTGCCGCGGATATGCGGGCGCGGTTTTCTTAACCTTATTTATAATAACAATTGTTCTGCCTTGGTCGCAGAGGTCAAACTCAAAAACGTTTTCGACCTTGCCGCCGAGGGTTTTTATCGCGTTCTGAGCTTCGCTGAGTTCCTCGCCGAGCTCGGGACCCTTCATAGCGGCGAAGCTTCCGCCGACCTTGACAAAGGGCAGAGTATATTCGCTGAGGGTGTTGAGCCTTGCGACGGCGCGTGAAACCGCCAAATCATACTTTTCGCGGTAGAGCTTGTTCTTTCCGCCGTCCTCAGCGCGTGAATGAACGAGCGTCGCGTCAATTCCGATTTCCTTACAAACGGTATCGAGAAAGTTCAGACGCTTGTTAAGGCTGTCGAGAAGCGTTAGCTTTATGTCGGGTCTCGCGATTTTGAGCGGTATACCAGGGAAGCCCGCTCCCGTGCCGACGTCGATAACAGTCGCGTTTTCAGGAATATTGTAGTATTTCAGAAGCGTTAAGCTGTCGGCAAAGTGCTTGACTGCGACCTCGTCGGGCTCGGTGATTCGCGTCAGATTGATTTTCTCGTTCCACTCAATCAAGAGCCTGTAGTAGCTCTCAAACTGACCGAGCTGTGCCTCCGTAAGGCTTACGCCTATGCTTTCGCACGCTTTTTTTATCGTATTCTTCATATTACTGTCCTAACCAGATAAGGAGCACGCTGATATCGGCAGGCGACACACCCGAAATTCGGCTTGCCTGTCCGATACTGAGCGGCTTGATTTTGTTGAGCTTTTCCTGTGCCTCGAGTCTGAGTCCCTTGATTTCCTTGTAATCAAAGTCGGTGGGGAGCTTTTTGTTCTCGAGCTTCTGCATTTGCTGAACCTGTCGGAGCTGTTTTTCGATATAGCCGGCATATTTGACCTCAATTTCGACCTGTTCAAATATATTGCTGTCGAGCTCGGGGCGTGTTGTATCAATCGGCTCAAGGTCCTTGTAGTTGATTTGCGGACGTCTGAGCAAGTCGATAAGCTTTGCGCCTGTCGAAAGCGGTGATGTTTCACGTGAAACAAGTATGCTGTTTATCAGCTCAGACGGCGGAATGACTATTTTTGAAATACGCTTGAGCTCTTCTTCCTTGAGCTTCTGCTTATTGTTGAACTTCTCCCATCTCTCGTCGGTTATAAGACCGATTTCTCGACCCTTCGGTGTGAGCCTTACGTCGGCGTTGTCCTGACGGAGAATAAGACGGTATTCGCTGCGCGACGTCATCATTCTGTAGGGCTCGTTCGCGCCCTTTGTGACAAGGTCATCAATCAGCGTTCCGATATATGAAGTCGAACGGTCGAGGACGAGGGGAGCCTTGCCTTTGATTTTCAAGGCGGCGTTAATGCCCGCGATAAGTCCCTGAGCGGCGGCTTCCTCATAACCTGAGCTGCCGTTGAACTGACCCGCGCCGTAAAGTCCGCTGAATCGCTTGAATTCGAGCGTAGCGTTCATTTCGGTCGGGTCGACGCAATCATACTCAATCGCGTACGCGGGACGCATAATAACGCAATTTTCGAGACCCTTGATTGTATGATAGAACTTGACCTGAACCTCTTCGGGAAGGGACGAGCTCATACCCTGCAGGTACATTTCCTCGGTATCAAGTCCGCACGGCTCAATAAAGAGCTGATGACGCTTTTTCTCGGCAAAGCGGACAATCTTGTCCTCAAGGCTCGGGCAGTAACGCGGACCTATGCCCTCAATCTTGCCGCCGTAGAGCGGTGAACGGTGGATATTATCGAGAATAATCTGCTTGGTGTTCTCGTTCGTCCAGCTTATGTGACACTTAACCTTGTTCTCGCCGAGGTCGTCGGTGTCATATGAAAACGGAATTGGCGGCTCGTCGCCGAGCTGTTCCTCGAGTTCAGAGAAGTCGATACTGCTTCTGAGAACTCGTGCAGGAGTTCCTGTCTTAAAACGGCGAAGCGGCAAGCCGAGGTCCTTCAGGCTCTGACCCAGGAAGCTTGCGGGGAAGATACCGTCGGGTCCGCTGTCGTAGCTGACCTCACCGATAAACACACGGCCGCCGAGATAGGTGCCTGTCGCGATAATTACCGCCTTGACCTCGTACTCCGCCAACATTCTTGTTGTGACGATGTAGCCGTTCTCTGTCTGCTTAATATCCGTAATCTCCGCCTGATGAAGCTCAAGGTTTTCCTGAAGCTCGAGCTTGTGCTTCATAACGTCCGAATATTTTCTGCGGTCAATCTGAGCACGCAGAGAGTGAACCGCGGGGCCTTTTCCTCGGTTGAGCATTCTGCTCTGGAGAAAACATTCGTCTGCGGTTTTTCCCATTTCACCGCCGAGCGCGTCAATTTCACGCACAAGGTGTCCCTTTGCGGTTCCGCCGATTGACGGATTACAGGGGCAGTTGCCGACCGCGTCCATATTTATTGTAAAAATTACCGTCTTACAGCCAAGCCGAGCGGCGGCAAGAGCCGCTTCTATACCTGCGTGACCTGCTCCGATTACGGCAATATCAAATTTTCCTGCGGAATAATTCATATTCTTTCCTCTTTCCGATGTTTCACGTGAAACAATGGGTTATTTTCCGACGCAGAAGTTGTGGAACACGTTGCCTACCACAACCTCGCTGACGCGTTCTCCCGTGAGCTCGCAAACGCTCTCAATCGCGTTTTCCAAATCAACCTCGGCGGCGTCAAAGGTGAGCCCCATATTGAGGGCGTCGAGCGCGTTCTGTAGCGACTGCTTCGCGTTGATTACTGCTGTGCGCTGTCTTTCGTTCGCAAGTATTCCCTCGCTGGGGTTGAAATTCTCGGTACCCGCAAGACGCGCGACCGCCTTTTCCAGCTCTGTGTAGCCGTCGCCGTTCTTGGCTGATATTCTTATAACGTCGTTGAGCTTGTTTTCAATTGGGCTTGAATCGAGCTTGCTTTCCAAATCCGTTTTATTAATAATCGCGATTGTATTTTCCGCGTCGAGCTTTTCGAGCAGCGAAAGGTCGTTTTCGTCAAGCGGCTTGCTGTCGTCAAAAACCGCGAGCACAAGTCCGCAGTTTTCAAGTCTGTTTTTCGCAAGCTCTACGCCGATTTTTTCGACCGCGTCGCCTGTGTCGCGTATTCCCGCGGTGTCGCTGAGTCTGAGCATAATGCCGCCTACCAGAACGGTTTCCACGATAATATCTCTCGTCGTACCGGGAATATCTGTTACGATACTTCTGTCGTGACCCGCAAGCAGATTCATCAGCGTGCTTTTGCCTGTGTTCGGCTTGCCCGCGATTACCGTGTCGATACCTTCCTTAACTGTCTGTCCCGCGTCGTAGGTTTTTAGAAGTCTGTCGAGCTCCTCAATGCTTTCGCTGAAAACTCTCCTCAGGCTTTCCTCGGTGACTTCCTCAATATCCTCTTCGGGATAATCTACCCAGGCGCTGAGGTGCGCCGCGGTTGTGACGAGCTTGTTCTTTATCGCTTCGGTGCGTTTCCAGAGCGCGCCGTCTTTTGCGTATAAAGCGGCTCTGGCGGCGTTTTTGCTTTTGGCGGAGATGATATCAATTACCGCTTCTGCTTCCGTCAAATCGAGCTTACCGTTAAGAAAAGCGCGTTTTGTAAATTCTCCTGCCTGAGCAGGGGAGGCACCTTGTTCGAGAACTGCCCTCAGAGTTTCTCGTGTGATATAAATACCGCCGTGACAGGACAGCTCGACAACGTCCTCGCCCGTGTAGCTTTTCGGGTTTCTGAAAACCGTCGCTACACATTCGTCGATAGCTTCATTTTCCTTATAAATATGACCGAAGGCTGCCGAATAACCCTTCATTTCAGAGAGCTTCTTGCCGCTTACGGCTTTGAAAACTCTGTCACAGATTTCGATAGCTTCGTCGCCGCTTACTCTGATTACTCCGATACCGCTTTCGCCCTGTGCGGTTGAGATTGCGGCAATTGTAGTCGATTTCATAATATACCTCATTTCGGTATTAGAAAAGGCTGTCTCAGACGAGACAGCCCTCAATACTAAGTAACTTAGTCTATTCTTCCGTAGAGACCTGCGCCGTTGCTTTCGTCGAGCGGTTTACGGTTGGGATTTGCTGCGGGACGTGAGCCGCCGCGGTTACCTCTTCCGCCTCTGCCTCTGTTATAACCTCTGCTTCTCTTTTCCTTGGGGTCGGGACCGATTACAACATGACGAGCGGCGTTTTCGCCTTCGCTCCATGAAATTGCGCCCTTAACCTTCTGAACAGAGGTGTGGATAATTCTTCTCTCGTAGGGGTTCATAGGCTCAAGAGAGGTTTTCTTACCTGTCTTTACAGCCTTGAACGCGAGCTTTCTTCCGAGAATTTCGAGAGTCTTTTCTCTCTTTTCTCTGTAATTACCCGTGTTTACGGTAATCTTGAAGTAGCTGTTATCCACGTGGTTGGCAACAAGACTTGTGAGATACTGGAGAGCGTCGAGGGTTTCGCCTCTGCGTCCGATGATGAATCCGACATCCTCGCCCTCAATATCAAACACAGCGCTTGTGTCTGTCTTTTCTACGTTAACTGTGAGGTTTGATAAATCCATAGCTCTGATGACATTCTTGAGGAAGTCCTCGGCTGTGTCTGCGGGGGAAGCCTTGAGGGTGATTTTTACCTTCGCCTGCTTACCTCCGAAGAGACCCAAGACCTTCTTTTCGGGCATCTGGATTACTTCAAAATCAACATCGTCCTCCTCACCGAGACCGAGCTGAGTTTTAGCGTCAAGTAAAGCTAATTCAGGAGTATCTCCTGTTCCGATAACTTCTTTAATCATAATGACCTCTATTATTTCTTTTTAGTCTTATTATCGCTGTAACCTGCAGGAGCGTAACTATACTGTACAAGAGCCTCCTGCTGCTCAAGTAAAGCTACATGCTGAGCTTCCGACTTAGCAATAAGAGCTGTCGGACCGTAGAACTTACCCATAATAATTGACTGGATAAGGCTGAATACCGATGAACAAATCCAGTAGAAACCTACCGCCGCGGGAATACTGTAGGAGATGTACGCTGAGAACAGCGGAAGTCCTATCATCATAACCTTCATACAGCCCTGCTGTGACTGACCTGTTCCGTTAACCTTCATGGTTACGAGCTGAGCAGCTACCGACGAAACAAAGCAGAGTACGGGGATGAGAAGATAAGGCGACCAGAAGCCCTGAGCCGAGGGAGTTTCGAGAAGGTTGAAGCCTGCAAAGTTAAAGCCTCCGATGAACATCTCGATGTTCTTGACATCGCCGCCTGTAAAGAGCTGTGCGATAAGCTCCTTGGAATCCGTGAGGATTTTTACAAGGGCGATCTGCTCATAGGTTGCCGCCGCTCCGCCTCCCGAGATTGAAAAACCGGGTAAGGACTTAATAAACGCCGTCGCATTGTTAACTGTATCGCCGTTAATGTGGAGAGTGTTTGTAAGAGGATAGGCAACAGCATAGAAGATTCCGAGCATAATAAAGAGCGGAATGATGCTTGTCAGACAGCCGCCTGTGGGGCTGACGCCTTCCTTCTGATACAGCTTCTGCATTTCTTCGTTTGCTTTTTGGCGGTTGTTTGCGTATTTTTCTCTGATTTCCTTTTGTTTTTTCTGAAGTCTGGCGGTGTTAGCCATGCTCTTCTGCTGCTTGATTGAAAAAGGAAAGATAATGAATCTGATTACAATCGTGAAGAAAATAATTGATATTCCGAAGTTTCTGAATATAAAAAACAGACCCCAGAGTAAGTATCCGAGGATACTACCGAAAAAACCGAAAATTTGCATTAATTGTTCCCTTTCTTTTTATTCTTTTTTTCGGGTACAGGGTCATACCCGCCCTTCGAGAAGGGATTACATCTGAGAACGCGCCAGATAGCGAGCAGCGTTCCCTTCAGAAAGCCGTGGCTTTCGAGCGCTTCAAGAGCATAGTTCGAACAGGTAGGATAATACTTGCACTTAGGCGTCGAGTGTGCGGAGATGTTTCTCTGATAAAACCTGATAAAGCGGATGAACAGTTTCTTCATATCATTTAAATAACGACGCGTTTCTGAACTGCGTCTCCATCGCTTTTTTAACTTCCGTGCTCTTTACGAAGGGAGTTTTTCCTCTGGCTACAAAAACTATGTCATAGCCTGTCCGAAGGCTCGGACTCAACTCCCTGAACGCGGCGCGGATAACTCTGCGCGCGCGGCTGCGCTTTACGGCGTTTCCGATTTTCTTTCCCGTGGTTATTCCGTATCTAAGGTTATCGGTTTTATTTTTCAAAATATAAGTTACAAGTATCGGACTTACCCCGCTTTTTCCTCTTTTATAGAGGCGTTGAAAATCCCTGTTTTCTTTTAAAGTGAGTATCTCACTCATATAACCACCCGAGATAGAAAAATCTCATAAAGTAATAAAGACCACAAAAAAAGTGGTCTTATCGAATTAATATGACAACTTCTTTCTGCCTTTTGCTCTTCTTCTGGCGAGAACCTTTCTGCCGTTAGCAGTGGACATTCTCTTTCTGAAACCGTGCTCCTTCTTTCTGTGGAGCTTCTTGGGCTGGTATGTTCTTTTCATACTTGGTGACCTCCTTTCGGATACATAACCTCATAATACTTGCAGTATAACATTATAGTATAAAAATCATTTTTCGTCAATAAAATTTCGGAATTTTCTTTTTAAAAAATTTTTTGATAAAAACACATACAATATATAGTATTTATGCCACCTTTGACACACTAATTACACGGCTTTAAAGTCCCGCGGAAAACTGTAATATAAATGTTATATATATACTTATATATTACAATTTTTTTGTTGCTTTTTATCACGATTTTTGTTATAATGTTTTCAGCTATTGTGGAAAACTACGCAACATCAAAAAATGAAAGGATTTTTTAATTATGGATCATTTTGACGAAGCCTGGAAAGTGATTTGCGACTACTGCAAAAACAACATTACCGACGTCGCCTACAATACATGGATAAGCAAAATCGAACCTCTTTATCTCGACTTTGACAAGAAAGAGGCTACGCTCCTTGTACCGAACGACTTCCACCGCCAGACTCTTGAGAGATGCTACAAGGTGCTCTTGACCGACGGCTTCAAGGCGGTTTTCGGAACAGATATCAACATCATTCTCAAGGTCCCCGCTGAGAACGAGTACGTTGACGAGAACCGCAAGAGCGAGGACATCGCGGACAACGGTTACGAGTACACCTTCGACACCTTTATTGTCGGCAACTCCAACAAGTTCGCCCACGCGGCTTGTCTCGCGGTAGCTCAGAACCCTTCAAAGGCTTATAACCCTCTGTTTCTCTACGGAAACTCAGGTCTCGGAAAAACTCACCTGCTCTTTGCGATTTCTAACGAAATCAAAAAGAACGATTCTTCAAAGAAGATTTGCTATGTAAAGGGTGAGGACTTCACCAACGAGCTCATCGAATCTCTCCACAAGGTTCAGATGTCTGAGTTCAGACAGAAGTACAGATATAACGACGTGCTCCTGGTCGACGACGTTCAGTTCATCGGCGGCAAGGAAAGCACCCAGCAGGAATTCTTCCACACCTTTGAGACTCTCTATCAGGACCAGAAGCAGATTATTCTGACATCCGATAGACCCCCGAAGGAAATCAAGACACTTGACGACCGTCTCAGAAGCCGTTTCGAAATGGGCTTAATTGCGGACATTCAGCCGCCCGATATTGAAACAAGAATTGCAATCATCAAGAGAAAAGCCGATATTATGGATATCGAGATTTCAAACGACGTATGCGAATATATAGCGTCGAACGTCAAGAGCAATATCCGTCAGCTCGAGGGAACGGTAAAGAAAATCAAGGCTAAGAACAGTCTCGACGGCGAAAAACCCTCTATCAAATCAGTTCAGAACATTATCGCAGATATTCTCAACAACGATACTCCTCCCGAGGTTACAGTCGAGAAGATTATCGACGAGGTTGCGAGAACCTTCAACGTAAATCCCGAGGAAATGCGCGGCTCAAACAACCGCAGCGCTTACATCAGCAAGCCGCGTCAGGTTGCAATCTACATCGTCAACGAGCTGACAAATCTCACACAGGAGAGCATCGGCAAGGAGTTCGGCGGCAGAGACCACTCAACAATCAAATACGCGATTGACAAAACCGTCAAGCTTATGAAAAAAGACTCCAAGCTCAAGCTCATTATTGAGGACATCATCAAGAACTGCAGCGCGGAATAATTTTCCACATTTTCTTTAACTTTTAACAATTACTTTTCAACCTCTTGTGGAAAGACTGTCCCGAATCAGATTTTCTTCAACATCTTTAACATTTCGGGAATAAAACTTTCACGGTGGAAAATTTAGCTTTTATCGGAAATTTTTGAATAATCCACATTTCCACACCCCCTACGACTACTACTGAGGAATATATAGTATTATTATTGTTTCGTTTATAAAAACAAGCGAAAGGGAGACTAAAATGAAACTAAACGTGTTAAGAACGGATCTTGCAGAAGCAGTTAATAATGTTTCAAGAGCCGTATCGAGTAAATCAACAATTCCCGCACTCGAGGGTATTCTTCTCAAAGCCTACGGAGCCAAGCTCTCAATCTCAGGCTATGACCTCGAAATCGGAATTACCACAAATATAGATGCAACCATTCAGGAGCAGGGAGAAATCGTAATCAGCGCAAGACTCTTTTCCGAAATCGTCCGAAAGCTCCCCGAAGAGGTTGTATGTATCGAGACCGACGAGAGAATGATTACCTACATCACAAGCGGTCAGGCGGATTATCAGATTGTAGGAATGTCGTCTGTGGAATATCCCGACCTGCCGACCTTTGAGGAGACCGACAGCCTTGAAATCAAGGGAGAATTCCTCAGAGATATGATAAGAAGCACGGTTTACGCTGTTTCCGACAACAACTCAAAGCCGATTTACACAGGTTCTCTCTTTGATTTGTCCGATAAAACTCTGAAAATAGTAGCAATTGACGGATATCGTATGGCTATCAGAAAAGAAGAGGTAGATAACGAGAGCAATACTCAGTTCATTGTTCCCGGAAAAACTCAGCAGGAAATCCTCAAGCTTATTGACGACGAGGAGAACGTAGTTATCAGCGTCGGTCAGAGACATATTCTTTTCAAAATTGAGGAGTATTCCGTAATTTCCAGACTTCTTGAGGGAACATTCCTCGATTATAAGAGCACAATTCCCAAGGATAAAAAGACAGAGGCGGTCGTCAATACCCGTTCTCTCATCAGCGCGGTTGACAGAATGTCTCTTCTCAACGGCGACAAAATCCAGAGCCCCGTCAGATGTGTATTCTCGGGAGACGAAATCAGATTCTCCTGTACCTCTACAATCGGTAAGGCTAACGATAAAATCAGCGCTCCCGTTATGGGCGAGGACGTAGAAATCGGATTTAACAACAGATATTTCCTCGACGCTCTCAAGAACGTCGATACCGACGAGGTAAAAATCAGCCTTAACGGCAGCCTTTCGCCGATGATTATTACACCTGTCAAGGGAGACAGCTTTGTAGCTCTCGTTGTTCCGATGAGGTTGTCAAATGTCTGAGGAAAGAATCAAGGTAGAAGGCGAGTTCATCAAGCTTCAAGACGCGCTCAAGTTCAGCGGTCTCTGTGAGACAGGCGGTCACGCCAAGGTTGTCATTCAGAACGGCGAGGTTAAGGTGAACGGCGAAGTCTGCACGATGAGAGGAAAGAAGCTCAGAACAGGCGACACCGCAGAATTTAACGGCAGAAAAATTGAAATTATAATGGTATAAAGGAGGGATAGGGTGCGCGTTACAGGTTTACAATTCAAGAATTACCGTAACCTCAGTGACGGCGGTCTTACCCCCTCGGAAAATATCAACGTAATTTACGGAAATAACGCACAGGGAAAAACGAATATTATAGAAGCACTCTGGCTCTTTTGCGGAGGTCACAGCTTCCGCGGTTCCAAGGAAAACGAGTTTATCAAATTTGGCGAAAAGTTTGCGAGAATCAAGGCGGAGTTTTTTTCCCAGGAAAGAGAACAGAATGCTGAAATCCTCTACACAGGCGGAAAAAAAGAGGTAGTTATAAACGGAGTTAAAAAACATTCATCATCTTCCCTGATTGGAAAGTACACGGCGGTAGTTTTTTCCCCTGAAAATCTCACTCTTGTTAAAAGAGGACCGTCCGCCCGAAGAAGGTTTATCGATAGTGCAATCTGTCGGGAAAAGTTCCAGAACGCCGTGACTATTTCAAAGTATAATCAGACGCTGAATCAGCGCAACGCTCTGTTAAAAGATATTTTTCGTCACCCCGAGCTCAGAGATATGCTCGAAATATGGGACGAAACGATTTGCAGACTTGGCGCTCAGATAATTTTCAGAAGACTTCTCTATATAGATAAGCTTTCGGAATACGCGGGCGATTATCACCTCGGAATTTCCGACAACAAAGAGAAGCTTCGGCTTGTGTATTCCTCTACCTGCTCGGCAAAATCGGGCGACAGCGAAGAGGAAATCTATATCAAATTAAAAGAAGCTCTGAAAAAAAGCATAGACGAAGATTGCCGCGCGGGCTTTACAAATATCGGACCTCAGCGCGAGGACTTTGATATCTTTATCAACGACAAAAAGGCAAAGGTATTTGCCTCACAGGGTCAGCAGCGCAGCGCGGTGCTCTCTCTCAAGCTTGCCGAGGCAAAACTGCTTTCGGACTTGACGGGAGAGAATCCGATAATTCTGCTCGACGATGTGCTTTCGGAGCTCGATAAAAAAAGACAGGATTTCCTGCTCAACAAAATCGCCGAATATCAGGTGTTTATCACTTGCTGCGATTTTGAGGAAAACAGTCTTTTACAGGAAGGTAAAAAGTTTTATATCGAAGAAGGGAAAATAAATTAATGTACCTTCATCTGGGAGAAAAAACAGTAATCAGAACCGAGAATATAATCGGCATTTTTGATTTGGACAATACAACCGTTTCAAAAAACACGCGCGATTTTCTCGCCTTGTCCGAGAAAAACAAGAGAGTAATCAACGTAAGCAACGATTTGCCGAGGTCGTTTATTGTGTGTGAGGAAAACGGCGAAACCTCGGTTTATATCAGCCAGCTTTCAAGCCAGACGCTTTACAGGCGTAATAAGATAAAATTAATATAAAGGAAGATAAATATGAGCGGAAAAAAATGTCCCTATTGCGGAAGAAGAATACCTTATACCACAGTTTTCCATGAGAAAAAGCACGGACTTTACAAATGCGGAAGGTGCAAGAAAGAGAGCAAGATTAAGACCGACTTCAAGCTCCTTATCGCGTTTATCGCGGTTGTGCTCATCGTAGTTCTGTATATCATACTGTGGCAGACCTCAAAGTTCCATAATCAGTTTATCGGCGTATTTCCGCCTATCATAATTCTGATTGCGTTCTATGCGTGTACGCCTTTGTTCATAAGCTTTGCGCCGCTCAGAAAGTATGTCGAGAATCAGACCAAGACGGCGAGCGAGTCGAGCGTGCTCGAAGAGGTAAGCTCACCCGAGGACTTCGTCTTTGACAGAAAGATTTTTGACCAGATAAAGAACAACCGCAGCACTCCCGCGAGCATTGAGCAGAAGATTGACAGTATGGACGATGAAGATGAGAATATGGTTCATATCATCAAGGACGTCAGCGAAGCTCACGCTTCCTCGGACGCTCCGCTGAGGAGAGTCGCGAGACCTGCTCCCGAAGCTCAGAAACCTCAGCCCTATGAGGAAGAAGAGGTCAAGCAGTATATCCCGAAGAAAACAAAGCCCGACGGCTCAAAGTATACGGCTAACAGGAAGTTTTAATTATGCTTAGATTACCTGTATGCCCGTACTGCAAGACGGTTTTCAGCTACGGCGAGGTTTTGTCCTCAGTTACCAAGCGTAAGAAAACCTGTTACCACTGCAAGAACGAGTTCAAAATCGGCGGACTGAAAAGCGCTCTGATATTTATTCTGATATTTTTGACGCTCACCGTCGTAGTCAACCTCGCCTTGCTCGGTATAGCGGGAACAAGAAATACGGGTTTGCTCCCGATTTTTCTGCTTGATTGTGTGCTTGTTCTCGCGGCGTATTTCACATATCCGTTCTTTACGGAGTATAAAAAGCAGAAGAATTATAAAGCGAAAGAAATCAGGACCGAAAAGATAATTTCCGAACATCATAAGGAAAAACGGTCCGTTAAAACCAGAAAAAGAAAAGCTGATAACGAATAGATTTGGCAAAGCCCCTTTGCCAAGGAGGTAATTATGGATAACGAAGAAATCAAAGTATCTAAGGTCGAAAACGATTACGGCGCGGACGATATACAGGTTCTCGAGGGACTTGAAGCGGTCAGAAAAAGACCTGGTATGTACATAGGCTCCACAGGACCGCGCGGTCTGCATCATCTTGTATATGAAATAGTAGATAACTCCATAGACGAAGCGCTTGCGGGCTACTGCTCCAAGATTGATGTTGTCATCGAGCCCGATGATATCATCAGAGTCCGCGACGACGGTCGAGGAATCCCTGTCGGTATCAACGAAAAAACAGGTATTCCCGCGGTCACCCTCGTATTTACCGTACTTCATGCAGGCGGTAAGTTCGGCGGCGGCGGTTACAAGGTTTCGGGCGGTTTGCACGGCGTAGGCGCGTCGGTCGTAAATGCCCTCTCCGAATGGGTCGAGGTCAAGGTTTGCGACGGCGAGGATATCTACTTCCAGCGTTACGAAAGAGGCAAGATTGTCTGCGATTTAAAGAAAATCGGCAAGTCAACCGAGCGCGGTACGGAAGTCCGCTTCAAAGCTGACGGCAAGATTTTTAAGGAGACCACGGTTTATGAGTACGAGGTCCTCGAGAAGCGTCTGAGAGAACAGGCTTTCCTCAACGCGGGCGTTCACATCGAGCTTCGCGACGAGCGTCAGGAAGATGTTATTCAGAAGAACTTCCACTATGAGGGCGGTATCAGCTCCTTTGTAGAATTCCTGAACAAGAAAAAGCACGTCGACCCCATTCACCCCGAGGTTATCTACTTCGCGGCTAAGAACCCCGAGGACACGGTAACCGTCGAGGTCGCGATGCAGTACAACGACAGCTATAACGAGCTTATGCTCTCGTTTGCGAATAATATTCACACCGTAGACGGCGGTACCCACGAGGAAGGCTTCAAGCGAGCTCTGACACGCGTTATGAACGACTACGCGCGCAAATTCAACAAGCTCAAGGAAAACGACAAGAACCTTTCGGGCGAGGACGTCCGCGAAGGTCTCACCGCGGTTATCAGCGTCAAGGTCAAGGAAGCTCAGTTCGAGGGGCAGACCAAGGCTAAGCTCGGCAACACCGAGGTAAGAACAATGGTTGATAAGCTCCTTTCCGAGAAGCTTTCAATTTTCCTCGAGGAAAATCCGCAGATTGCGAGAGTTATTTTTGATAAGGCGTTAGCTTCGGCGAGAGCCAGAGAAGCGGCGAGAAAGGCTCGTGAGAGCGTCCGCAGAAAATCCGCTCTTGAGGGAGCTCAGCTTCCGGGCAAGCTCTCCGACTGTCAGTCAAAGGACAGCGCCGAGACAGAAATCTTCATCGTCGAGGGTGACTCGGCGGGCGGCTCCGCAAAGGGCGGACGTGACAGAAGAATTCAGGCTATCCTTCCTCTCTGGGGTAAGATGCTCAACGTCGAAAAGGCAAGACTTGACCGTGTTTACGGCAACGACAAGCTCACTCCCGTTATCACCGCTCTCGGTACAGGTATCGGCGAGGAATTCGATATGAACAAGCTCCGTTACGGCAAGGTCATTATTATGGCGGATGCCGACGTCGACGGTCAGCATATCCGCACACTTCTTCTGACCTTCTTCTTCCGCTTTATGCGTCCTCTTATTGAGGAAGGTCACATATACATCGCTCAGCCCCCTCTTTACAGAATCACAAAGGGCAAGGAGCACAAATACGCGTATTCAGACATTGAGCGCGACCGCATTCTCGCCTCAATCGAGGGTAAAACCGAAATCCAGCGTTACAAAGGTCTCGGTGAGATGGACGCCGAGCAGCTCTGGGAAACCACTATGAACCCCGACACAAGACTTATGCTCAAGGTAAGTCTCAACGACGCCGAAGCAGCCGACGAGACGTTCAGCATTCTTATGGGAGACAAGGTTGAACCCAGACGAGAGTTTATCGAGACAAACGCCAAGTTTGTACAGAACCTCGACGTATAAGGAGATAGTTATGCATTCAAAAAGCTACATCACAGTCCGCTACGCGGAGACAGACAGAATGGGAATAGCCCATCACTCCAACTATCCCGTATGGTACGAGGTCGGCAGAACCGATTATATAAAGCTTTACGGAGTAACCTACAGCGAAATGGAAAAAGCGGGAGTTCTTATGCCGCTCACTAACCTTTCGTGCAGCTTCAAAACTCCTGCTCTCTACGAGGATAATATTATTGTCAGAACCTGGGTTATCGGTCTGAGAGCCGCTCAGATTCAGTTTACCTACACGGTAAAGCGAATCAACCCCGACGGCACCGAAACAGAGCTCGGCTACGGCACGACCGAACACGGTTTTGTGGACAGCAAGACCTTTAAACCTTGCAACATAAAGAAACGAATGCCGACTCTTTACGAACAAATAAAAGCGACGCTTTGAGGTGAATTAAGTGAGTAACGAAAACGAAATAATCGAAACAGGCGGAAAAATAATAGAAGTTGACGTCGAAAAAGAAATGAAGCAGAGCTTCCTTGATTATTCGATGTCAGTAATCGTGGCGCGTGCTCTGCCTGATGTCAGAGACGGTCTCAAACCCGTTCACCGCCGCATACTTTATACAATGTATGAAAGAGGACTTGAACCCAACAAGCCCTATCATAAGTGCGCCGATACAGTCGGCGCCGTGCTCGGTGCGTATCATCCCCACGGCGACGCGTCGGTTTATGACGCTCTGGTACGTCTTGCACAGGATTTCTCGATGAGATATATGCTCGTTGACGGTCACGGAAACTTCGGTTCCGTCGACGGCGACCCGCCTGCTGCGTACAGATACACAGAAGCGCGTATGAGCAAGATTTCCACGGAAATGCTCACAGAAATTGACAAAAAGACGGTAGATTTCGTTCCCAACTACGATGACCGTCTCGAGGAGCCCACCGTGCTCCCCAGCCGTTTCCCGAACCTTCTCGTAAACGGCTCCAGCGGTATCGCAGTCGGTATGGCGACGAACATTCCGCCGCATAACCTCGGCGAGGTTATCGACGCGATTGACCTGCTTATCGACAATCCCGACGCGGAGATTTCCGACCTTATGGAGTGTATCCCCGGTCCTGACTTCCCGACGGGCGGTATCATTATGGGCAGAAGCGGTATCCGTGCAGCCTACGGCACAGGCCGCGGAAAGATTATCGTAAGAGCTAAGACCGAGATTGTCGAAGCCAAGAACGGCAGATATAAGATTATCGTAACCGAGCTCCCCTACGGAGTTAACAAGGCAAGACTTATCGAGCATATCGCCGATTTGGTCAAGGACAAGAAGCTCGACGGTATCACAAATATCGAGGACCATTCCGACCGTAACGGTATGCATATCGAAATCGATATTCGCCGCGACGCGTCACCTCAGATTATCTTAAACCAGCTCTTCTCCTTTACCCAGCTGCAGACAACCTTCGGCGCAATTCTGCTCGCGATTGTCAACGGCGAGCCGAAGATTCTGACGCTCAAGGAGTGCTTACAGCTTTATATCGACTTCCAGGTCGAGATTATCACACGCAGAACTCAGTTTGACCTCAAGAAAGCGCGTGAGAGATGTCACATTCTGGAAGGCTTGAAGATAGCCATTGACAACATCGACGAGGTTATCAACATCATCCGCCACAGCAAGGACACAGCGACCGCCAAGGTCAACCTTATGGAGCGCTTTGACCTCGACGAGGTTCAGGCTCAGGCGATTGTTCAGATGCGTCTCGGACAGCTCACCAATATGGAGCGCGGCAAAATCGAGGACGAAATCGCGGCTCTTCTCGCCAAGATTAAGGAGTTCGAGGAGCTTCTCGGAAGCCACCACCTCCTGCTCGAGGTTGTAAAGAAAGAGGCTCTTGCCCTCAGAAACAAGTACGCCGACCCCAGACGTACGGAGATTTGCCACGTCAGCGGCGAGGTCGATATCGAGGACCTCATTCCTCAGGAGGACTGCGTAGTCACTATGACACGCTACGGCTACATCAAGCGTATCGAACAGTCCGAGTATTCGACCCAGAACCGAGGCGGACGCGGCGTCAAGGGTATGTCCACTCGCGAAGAGGACGTAGCCACTACTATGTTTATCTGCAACTCTCACTCCTATATCCTGTTCTTTACCGATAAGGGCAGAGTTTACAGAGTGAAGTGTTATACAATCCCCGAGGGTACCCGCCAGAGCAAGGGTATGAATATCGCGAATATTCTGCCGATTGCTACGGACGAAAAGGTCACCTCGATGATTCCCGTCAAGGAGTTCGAAGAGGATAAGTATCTGATAATGATTACCAAGTACGGTATCATCAAGAGAATTGCTCTCGACGCGTACAACACCGCGCGCAAGGGCGGACTTATCGCGCTTGACCTCAACGAGGGCGACGAGCTCAGGTTTGTCAAGATGACCGAGGGCAACGAGGATATCATCGTCGCAACCCGCGACGGTATGTCAATTCGCTTCAAGGAAACCGACGTACGTCCCATGGGTCGTCAGGCTCGAGGCGTAAAGGCTATGAACCTCAGGGAAGGCGATACAATCGTCGGTATGAGCGTTATCAAGGAAGGCAAGCTGATTATCACCGTTTCCGAAACAGGCTACGGCAGACTTTCGTCACCCGATAACTATCGTATTCAGACAAGAGGCGGTAAGGGTCTGACCAACTACCACACCGAGAAATACGGCAAGGTTGCGGGTATCAACGTCATCGACCAGGGCGACGATATCATTCTTATCAGCGAAGAGGGCGTCGTTATCAGAATTCAGGCGAAGGACGTCAGAATCTGCGCCCGTCCGTCAAAGGGTGTTACGCTTATGCGTATCAACGAGGGCAACAGGGTTGTATCCTTTGCACACCTTCCCCATGACGATGAAGAAAGCTCCTCAAAGCCCGAGGATAACGGCTCAGAGGAAGAAGTGACGACAGAAAATGAATAAACGAGAGAATAACTACGACTTACTGCGGATTCTGTCCGCAGTAGGCGTAGTTTTTATCCACATAAATCAATACTATATGGGGATAACCAAGCAGCTTACCCCGACGGTCTATGTGATTCAGGATATTTTTGAGGTGTTCACAAGATTCGGCGTTCCGTGCTTTATTATGATTTCGGGCGCCTTTCTGCTCAGCAACCCCAAAAACAAGGAATACGGCAGGTTTTACAAGAGGTCATTCGTTCGTACAATCCTGCCTTTTCTTATTGTCAGCGCGTCTTATCTTGTGTTTGACATCACGAAGGCGGTTATCGCTAAGGAAAGCCTTTCCTCTGTCTTTTTGACATATCTCGAGGGAAATCAGTATAACCTCTGGTTTATCCCGATGATAACGGGGCTTTACCTCATCACGCCTGTCGTGCTCAGATTCAAGGAGAGCGTTTCGACAAAGGCGTTCGGAATAACGTCGTTTGTCTGGCTCGCGCTCGCGGTTGCGTTTATCAACACCGAGACCTATCTTTTCGCCGCTTCGTACGCAAAGGTGTTTGCGTACCTCGGCTACTTTATGGTCGGAAGCTTTTTGTACGATAACGCGAGAGGTAAGGTAAACACAGGCTTGCTCGCGGTTATCGCGTTCTCGATGTACACGCTTCGGATTGTCTTAAGAAGCACAGGCTGGACGTGGATTTTCATTCACAAGAACGTCTATTTTTACCCCACAATCGTAATCGGCGGCATAGCGGTGTTTATGTTTTTTGGAAACATCCGCTTTCCGTTTTCGCTCCGAAAACCCGCGTCGGTTATGCTTTACGTCTACCTTTTCCATACCTTTGTTTTCCGCCTGGTACTCAGGATTATCGGAAACAGAATCATACTCGAGGAAGCCACGACGGCGTTTCTGATGTCGCTGTTCTGCTTCACCGTTTCGGTTATTATGGGAATCGTGTTCAAAAAACTATACGGAAAACTTGAAAGAAAGCTGTTATGAAAAATGTGATTTTAGCCTCCGCGTCTCCGAGACGTCAGGAGCTTTTGAAGCTGATATTTGAAAAATTCGAAATCGTGCCCGCCGACATCGACGAGAGCATATTCGAGGATATCCCCGTAGAGCTTCGACCCGAAAAAATTGCCGCAAAAAAAGCCGAGGCAATCGCGAAGGATTACCCCGACAGTCTGGTTATCGGCTGTGACACCGCCGTAATCGCGGACGGAAAAATGCTCGGAAAGCCCAAGGATAAGGCTGACGCCGAGGAAATGCTCCGACTTCTGAGCGGCAAAGCCCACAAGGTTATCACGGGCAACTGCCTTATTTATAAAGGAAAAGCAGTTTTGTTCTCGGTAGAAACAGAGGTTATTTTCTATGAGCTCACAGATGACGAGCTTTTCGACTACCTCTCGGGCGATGAATGGAAGGATAAGGCGGGAGCCTACGGTATTCAGGGTCAGGCGGGACTTTTTGTCAGAGAAATCCGCGGCGACTACAACAACGTCGTCGGTCTGCCCTGCGCAGAACTAAACCGAAAGATAAAGGAAATGTGTTAATTTGAAAAGAGCTATTGCAATTTTGATGTGCATGTGTATGGCTTTTTCTCTTATTTCCTGCGGAAAAGAGGAAGAGACCGTTACACCGATAAGCGACGGAGCTACCGAGGACGAGGCAAACTATCCTGCCCCGGATACAGAAACCGTCTCCGAGTATCAGACGGAGACGGGAATGATTATAAATATGACGCTCGACCGCTTCACGACCGCGTTTAACGAGATGTATCTCAGCCTCGGCGGAAAAATCAGCGACTTCCCCTATAAGAAGTGGAAGAAAAAGGGCGAAGCAAGCCAGAACGGTCTGGATTTTATCTATTATTATCTGAAAAGCGATAACATAACCCTTACCGCTACCGTCGAGAAAAAGACGCTTTATCTCGTGAACATCGGCTGCGCGGTTGATGTGGAATTCTTTGCGACCAGCCGAGACGGCAAGCAGAAGGTTATGACCGTCAGCGGAATAATTGCCGCAGTTGCTGGCGGCTACAAGAGCGATTATGTCAATTTTTTTGACAATCTTTTCGTAGACGCTACCGACCGTGAGGACGGCTGCTTCTGGTACAAAAACTGGATTTATCTCTACGAGGAATCCAAACAAACCCGAATGTTCCGTGTTATGCCCGCGACGAGCGAAATCGCCGCCGAGTGGAACATCGAGGACTACAAAAACTACTGGAAAAAGAACTGATTACTTTTTCTTGAAATACTCGTCAAGCAGCGACTTAGCCACGCCCATACTGTATTTGCCGTGAGCTCCGTGCTCGAGGATAACCGCAATCGCGACCTCGGGCTTTTCGTAGGGAGCGTAGCACATAAATACCGTGTGGTCGGAGCCTGAGTTCTCCGCCGTACCTGTTTTTGCGGCAAGCTTGACCTTGTAGTTGCCGAAAACGGAGTTAGCCGTTCCGTTTGACGAGGCTACGACGCTTCGCATAGCCTCCTGAACATATTTAAGATTCTGAGAAGATACGCCTGAGGTATTAAGTACCTCGGGCTTATTATATTTTCTGAGAGTATTTGTGCGCTCGTAATTTCTGATTTCCTTGACTACGTGGGTTTTGAGACGGGTGCCGTTGTTTGCGATAGTCGCGACATATGCCGCAAGCTGAACAGGTGTGAACGCGTTGTCCGACTGACCGATAGCCGCTTGAACCGTGTTGCCGTCCTGCCATACCGAGCTGTCGCGTCCCGCAAGAATACCCGTGCCCTCGTCGATTTCGAGACCTGTTTTCTCTCCCAAGCCGAATTTTTCCGCGTAGAGGTACATTGTCTCGATACCGAGCCTTCTGCCTGTCTCGGCAAAGTAATAGTTACAGCTCTGCGCTATCGCCGAGTTAAGGTTGATTTCGCCGTGATATCCCATACACGCTACGGGGTTTGTGGGATAGTAGTTGTAGTACTTGGTACAGTCGATTTGAGTATACGGAGTGATGATTCCTTCCTCGAGAGCTGCCGCCGCTACGCACGGCTTAAAGACCGAACCCGGGGCAAAGGCTCCCGTGAAAGCTCTGTCGTAGAGCGGAGCTTTTTTGTCGGTTGAGAGCTTTATATAGTAATCGTCATAGTTGGAGTACTTGTTCAAATCATAAGAAGGATAGGTTGCTGCCGCAAGCACGGAAAAATCCTTGACGCTGAGCATAACCACAGCGCCCGCTTCGCAGTCCTCGCCGTGACCCTTTCCCTCGGAAAGGCCGTTCAGACGCGCGTCGTTTATCTGCTTCTCGAGCGCCTTGTTGGCGACGCTCTGCAGATTCTTGTCGATGGTCAGATAGATTGTATGACCAGGTTTAGCGTCGACAGAGCGCGCAACCTTTGTGACCTTACCAACGGCGTTTTTCTGTACAATTCTTTCACCGCCGACGCCCTTGAGCTCGTCCTCAAACGCGCCCTCAATGCCGAACTTGCCGATGCTGTCGTTAAAGCCGTAGTTCTTGCCTTCGGCAGTCTTTTCCTCGTATTCCTCCTGTGAAATACTGCCTAAGGCTCCGAGAATATGCGGAGCCAGAGCGCCCGAGGGATTGTTTCGGGTCAGGAAGGTCTGGATTTCCACACCGTTAATACCCTGTGTGTTTTCGCTGATGATTGCTACCATATCGGACGAAATGTCCTGAGCGAAGATATAGGGATTCGAGTTCGAATACCCTGTGAGCTCCATATTATAATGAACCGAAGCAAGCGACAAAAGCTCGCGTTTGTCTCTTGTGTCGTCGAGCTCATAGCGCTCCCTGAGCATATCCATACACTTTGCGGCTGAATCGCTCTGCTTGAGGTCGAGGTAATCCTTGGATTTGAGCGTTTTTATCTCGTCCTGCATATTCTGCCTGAACCTGAACTCGCCTTCATCGGAAAGCGAAATCGGCAGAACATCAATCCACTTTTCGTGTCTGGTGTTCATCAGGTCAATGAGCTTGAGAATAATATCGTTGAGGTTTTCGGGAGCCATAAAGAGCTTGTCAATCGCGACGCGGTAGCCCGTTCGGTTAACGGCAAGACCCGCGCCGTTGCAGTCGAGAATTTCTCCCCTCGTCGCGTCGGTAGTTACCGTGTAGGCGGTGGAGTTTGCGGAGAGCTTTTTGTACTTGTCCCCTGTTATAATCTGCCAGTCAAAAAGACGCACAATGAAGCCGAAAAATATAACGGACAGGATTATCACGCAAATATGAACGCGTCGGGCGAGAAAACGCTTTTCGCGCTGTTTTTTCTCCTTTTCTTCATTCGGAAGCATGATAATCACCTCTTTTCGGCGCAGAAAGCCTTAGTGGTCGCGCAGGCTGCGGAATAGGAATTTGTTGAGATAATAGAGCAGAATTCCGACAATTATCGTCAGAGTAATCCTCGAGAAATAGTGTTCAAAAAAGTAGAAGAGCGAGTTGCCTTTACCCGCAAAAACGTGGAAGAACAGATAATAAATAACGATAAGTCCCGCGCTGAAAATCGCCGTGAACGCCGTCGCGTTAAGAAAGCTGACGACGAAATAATCGCGGAAAATAAGGCTTATGAAGAAGCAGCTCACCGTCAGCGTGAACGCGAAAAAGCCGATATTATCGCTGTAGCCGAGGTCGAGCATAATTCCGCCAGCCATTCCGAAGAAAAGCGCGGGAATTTCGCTCTCCAGAAACGAAATTGTCAGAGCCGCGGGCAGAAGAAAAAGCGGCTTGCTCCCGAAAATCTCGGGAAAAAGCCTCGGCGTGGTCTGCAGAATAAAGAGCAAAAGCAGCTCAAGCGCGTACGCCGTGTAACGAAAAGCCGTATAGCGCCGTTCCATCACTCAGCCCCCTTGTCCTTGACCTCGCCCTTGTTCTTGAAGTCGGTCAGAACAACTACGTCGGTGACGTTCTTGATGTCCTCATAGGAACGCACAACCGCGTACTTGGTGGCGTCGTATTCGTCATACTTGATTTCGCTGACCTTTCCGAGAATCAAATCCGCGGGATAGATTCCGCCGATACCCGAGGTAACGACGATATCGCCCTTTTTGACATTGGAATTCGCGTCAATCTTGGTGAAGGTGGCGCAGTTGTCGCCGCCGTGAATGGCACTTCCCGATACAACTCCGCTGTCGTTCGTTTTTTTGTCGACCGCTCCCGCCTGAAAATCGGGTGAAAGAATGGTTGTGACCTTTGACGACGAAGCGTTAACGGAGCTTACAAAGCCGATAACTCCGTTCTCGGTGAGCACGGGGTCGAGCACGGATATTCCCGTCGAGGAACCCGCGTCAATCGTGAAGGCGTAGAACTCCTCGTTCGTGTCGCGTCGGATAACAGACGCGGGCATAAGCTCATAGTCGGGGTTGGTTTTCTTGAGCTGATAATATTTCCAGAGCCTTGCGTTCTCGGATTTTATGTCATAATAATCCACAAGCTGTGAGCGCAAATCCGCCGTTTCGCTTTTGAGCTTTTCGTTCTCCGCCTTGAGCTCGTCGTAGCTCTTCTGTCCCTCTGTCAGGTTCGAGGTCACCGAGGAAAGCCCCTTGGTCAGAAAATTGAACGCGGAAGAAACCCACGGATTTCCCATAGCTCCGAGTATGGAAATCACCGTAAGTATCGCGAGAACTGCTATTAAAACTTTTACGCTTTTTAAGTTCAGAAAATCTTTCATAATAAGTATAGGTTAAAAAAGGGGCTAATCAAAGCAAGTTTGACTCAGCCCCTGAAAATCAGTCACGGTTGTGCTTGTATTCAGCCTTTACGCCGCCCAGACGCTTGTCCGCGCCCTCGACTACGCAGTCGAGCGGACGGTCAGCAACGTGAACAGGCATGCCTGTTTCCTGCATTACAAGACGGTCAAGGCCTCTGAGCATTGCGCCGCCGCCTGTGAGCATAATGCCGTGGTCAATAATGTCGGCTGAGAGCTCGGGCGGAGTTTTCTCCAGCGTGTTCTTTACCGCCTCAACAATAATCATCAGCGGGTCTGCCAGAGCGTCGCGGATTTCTTCGGCTGTGATTGTAACGTCCTTCGGAAGTCCTGATTCGAGAGAACGTCCCTTTACGAGCATATCCTTCTCGTCGGGATAGGGATACGCAGAGCCTATGGTTATCTTTATCTCCTCGGCGGTTCTGTCGCCTATGAGGAGGTTATATGTCTTTTTGATGTACGTAACGATTGCCTCGTCAAACTTGTCGCCCGCAACTCTTACAGAGCACGAGGTTACGATGTCGCCGAGCGAGATAACCGCTACCTCGGAGGTGCCGCCGCCGATATCGACAACCATTGAGCCTGTGGGCTCGTCCACGGGCATACCCGCGCCGATTGCCGCCGCCATCGGTTCCTCGATTAAGATTACGTTCTTGGAACCCGAAGCCTGTACAGCCGCGTTCTCAACCGCGCGTCTCTCGACCTCGGTAACGCCTGTCGGCATACAGATTACAATCCTCGGTTTGCTGAAAATACCGGGCTTTGCAGCCTTTCTGATGAAGTGCTTGAGCATAGTCGCCGTCAAATCAAAGTCAGCGATAACGCCGTCCTTGAGCGGTCTGACCGCGACGATTGAATCGGGAGTACGTCCTATCATATCGTAAGCCTGCTCGCCGACCGCGAGAACGCTGTCGTTGCGGATATCAACCGCTACCACCGACGGCTCACGCATTACTATACCCTTCCCCTTGATGCACACCAGAGTATTCGCTGTGCCTAAATCAATACCAATATCCTTTGAAAAAGAAAACATAAGTTAACTCCTTTCTTCACACAATACATCCTTTGTATTATATCCCAAAAAGGGCTTTAAATCAATAATTATTTGTCGATTTGCTGTTTCAGCCTTTTCCCGTGGAGCCAAAACCGCCCGCGCCGCGCTCGGTTTCGTCCAGTTCGTCGCACTCCGTAAGCTCGGGAATGATGACGGGAGAGATAACCATCTGAGCAATCCGCTCCTGCGGCTCGATGGTATAGGGCATGTCTGAAACGTTGCAAAGACCGACGCAGACCTCGCCGCGATAGTCGGAATCAATGACTCCGACGCCGTTTGACAGGCAGATACCGTGCTTTACGCCGAGCCCCGAACGCGCGTACAGATACGCGACAACCGAGAAATCGGGCAGCGCGATTGCGATTCCCGTGGGAATCAGCTTTAAATCGCCGGGGTTAATCGTGACGCTCTCGTCGATACAGGCGTATAAATCGGCGCCTGCCGAGCCCGCAGTTCCCCTTGTGGGGAGCTTTGCGCCCTCTCGAAGCTTTTTAATTTTGACTTGCATACTAACCTCAATCCTGCAAAATTTCAAATGAACTTGCAAAAATAAAAATTTTGCCGAAAGTTATATTTTGTTAAAGAAAAATGATTATCGAAAAACTTTTTTGTGTCTGAAAAATCTTGTGAAAAATTTGTCAATAAACGCCACGCAGATACAAACCGTGGGTTTTCTCCGCGGATTTTTGTAAACCGCCGATAAAATCGGGGATTGTTTCAACTTTTTCCACATAGTTTTCAACAGAAAAGCGAAAGACCTCGAAATCGAGACCCTCGGTTTTTTCAAATTCCGAGGTGAAATCAAGCGGCAGTGTGTTCAAAATTTCGGTAGCGTTTCCGTCACAATAGAAAATGAAAGTTTTGCCGAGCCTGTCCGTCATTTTTTCCTTGCCGCCGCAGTCGCGGCAGCTGATGTCCGCGCTCTTGTTCGGACAGTTGCGCGTGAGCATAACGGGCAGATAGCCGTATGTGATGATTCCGCGCGGAATGTCCGCACCGAGCCTTTCGGCTCTTTTCGCCGTTATTTCAAGGCTTAGCTCCGTGTCCTCAAAGCCAAGCTCCTCGGCACACTTCAAGTCGAGCGTGTTCGTGAGGTTGAGCCCGAAGCCGCCGTGGATTTTCATTCCGTACTCTTTCGCGAGCCCGACCGCCGCAAAGTTGTTGCACAGCGCGTCGTTAATGCCGAGTTCTCTGAGCCTTTCAAGCTCCTTTCTGACCTTGTCCTCACGCGAGAACAGAGCCCTCGGAATCTCCGCGCCGAGCCTGAAGCCTTTTTCCGTGAGAGCTTTTATCTCGTCGGAAGATATGTCGAACGGCACAAAGCACAGGTCGAGCGACTTAAAGCCGCCGCCGATTTTGCCTGAGGTGAACCGTCCGTAACGGAGCTTTTTTGCCGCCTTGTGCGGCGTTATTTTTTCTATATCAAAATCGTTGATTTCATATTCGGGGATACTCTCGAGTATCGCGACGCTCAGCTTTTCCAGAGCGTTTCGTCTCAGCTCGTTAAGAACGGAGACGGGCAGGCTCAGATTTTCACCGAGGTTGATTTTCAGTTTGTCTATGATAAAAGGCGTGGAGCCAGTTTTGAGCAGCTGTTTTGTGACCGTTTCTTCGTTCAACGGGCGGTTTAGCGCCCTTTCACAGACCGCGTCGGAGGTGAATTCCGACGTGACCTTCTCGCCGTTTATGTTATTACAGCTCAGCGAAAGGCTCGGGCTTATGCCTTCAAAGGCAGAGAACTCCGCGGTGATGTGAACCCTTTGGGCTTCGCTCTTGTAGCTGTTTCGGATTTTGGAAAACAGCTTTTCCGTCGCGACGGTGACGTCGTCCTTTCGGCGATAGCCGAACATCTCGTAGCCGCGCCTTGACTTGTAGTAGCCGTCGGTAAAGCCTGTTCGGGAGAAAACGCTCTCGAGCTGATTTCTTGTTTCGTCATCGACAAAACCGTTGTCGCGCGACTGCACACAGGCTCTGACCGCCGCCGAGACATATTCGGGGCGCTTCAGTCTGCCCTCAATCTTCGCCGAGGTAACGCCCAGCTCCTGCATATCTCTCAGCTCGTCAATAACGCTGTTGTCCTTGAGGCTCAGCGCGTAGCCTTTTTTGTTTCCGACAGAAAACGGAAGTCTGCACGTCTGGGCGCAGCGTCCGCGGTTTCCACTTCTTGAGCCGATAACCGCACTGAAATAGCACTGACCCGAAACGCTCATACACAGCGCGCCGTGTACGAAAACCTCGAGCTCGATGTCGGGACAGCTTTCTCTGATTTCCTGAATTTCCGCTCGGCTCAGCTCACGGGCGAGCACAACTCTTGAAAACCCGAGCTCTTTCATCAGCTTAACGCCCGAGGGCGAGTGAATACTGAGCTGAGTTGAAGCGTGAAGCGCAAGGCTAGGAGCAAGCTTTTTTGCAAGATAAGCTACACCGAGGTTTTGCACGATAAGCGCGTCAACCTTTGCCCTTGCCGCCGAAAGAATGACTTCCTTCGCGTCCTCGAGCTCGTCGTCAAAGACCACGGTGTTGACCGTCTGGTGAACGCGGACTCCTCTGAGGTGGCAGTAATCGACCGCTTCTTTCAGCTCCTCAAAGCTGAAATTCTCGGCTCCCGCTCTCGCCGAAAAGCTCTTGGCTCCCAGATATACCGCGTCGGCGCCCGAGCGCACAGCCGCGATAACCGAGTCAAACGACCCGCAGGGCGCGAGTATCTCGATTTTATTCATTGTCAAAAAGCGAATACTGTAGGTTGGGGGTGTAGCCCTTGTCCTTTTTCTTATCCTTCTTTTCGGGCTTTTTCTCTAACGGGAATGAGGGCTTCACGGAGCCCTTGCCGTCAAGAAGCTGAGTGGATTTTTCAAACGCCTCGCGAAGCGATTTGAGCTCCTTTTGCAGACGTGCGTTCTCGTTCTCCTTGGCTATGAGCTTTTCCTTGAGCTCCCTGAGCTGCTTTGACTGTCTGTCAGCCTGAGCGATGAGGGGCTTTGCCTTGTCGGAAAGGCTCTGATTCCTCAGAATCTCCTTGTTCTTGTCGTCGGCATAGTCGAGGGCGCAGAGAATTGCTGCGGAACGGCGGTCAAGCGTGGGATTCTCAAGCGAAATCCGAGCGATGGTGTCGCCCACTTCCTTCGCGAGATTTTCGACATATTCGGTCTTGTCGTCGCTGAGCAGAATGAAGCGCTTGCCCGCGACGAAAACGGCATGTTTATTCATAAAAAATACCCCATTTTTACATTGTAATCCACAATGATTATATAATAAACGGATTTATTAGAAAAGAGAAGTTTTAAGATTGTAAACTTATGATACAGGATTGTAAGTTAAAAAAACGGAAATGTCAGTAATAATGGGGACAACAGCGCACACCTTAGGGCAAAATGACTAGAAAATCAAAGATAAATTTGTGAATAAAAATAGCCGTGAAATATTGCTCTTTTGGCTGAATTATGGTAAGATGTATACGAGGTAGTGTTATGAACAACGTTATTGTTGTGGCCTCAGGCAAGGGCGGAACGGGAAAATCAACCGTTTCCGTGGCTCTGGCGGCTACATTTGTACAACAGAACAAGCGCGTTTTGCTCATCGACTGCGATTGCGGAATGCGCGGACTTGACCTTATGCTCGACGTCGAGGAGGAAATCCTCTTTGACTGCTCGGACGCCGTGTGCGGCAACTGCACCGCGCGCGAGGCAGTCTACACAGGCAAGAACTTTAACGGACTTGATTTGCTTGCTGCTCCGTTCGATACGGATAACGAAATCAGCCCGTCGGTTTTCAAACAGCTGGTAGACGAGCTGAGGGAAGATTATGACTATGTGATTATCGACTCGCCCGCGGGCGTGGGTTCGGGCTTTGCAACAGCCGCTTCACCCGCCGACAGGGCGCTGGTAGTCGTAAACGCCGAGCCGACCAGCGTACGCGGCGCTCAGAAGATTCGCCGCAAGCTTCTGGAGCTCGACATTCAGGACATTCGCCTCATCATAAACAGATTTGACCGCAGACAGTTTGAAACTCTCGATTGCTACGAGGACCTCGACGAGGTTATCGACGCGACGGGAATCGGGCTCATCGCCTTTGTGCCGCTCGATTTGAGACTTTCGGCGATTATCCAGAACGGTCTTTTGGGACTGAACTGGTGCCCTGCCATGACGGTTTTTGACTGCCTTGCAAAAAGGATAGAAGGAGCGAGAATCCCTCTCGCATTTAAGGGTTAACAGGAGGATTATTATGAATATCGCGCTTATTGCACATGACGAGAAGAAAGAGCTTATGATTCAGTTTTGTATCGCGTACTGCGGTATACTCAGCAGAAACAATCTCTGCGCTACAGGCACCACGGGAAAGATTATTTCCGAGGCGACGGGACTTTCGGTAACAGGCTTCCTGTCAGGCTCTCAGGGCGGCGACCAGCAGATTGCGGCGCGTATCGCATGCAACGAGATTGATATGCTTCTCTTTTTCCGCGACCCGCTCAACCCCAAGCCCAACGAGCCGAACGATATGAATCTGCTCAGGCTTTGCGATATGCATAACATTCCCGTCGCAACCAACATCGCGACCGCCGAGGTGCTTATCCACGGACTTGAGCGCGGAGACCTCGACTGGAGAAACATCATTAAGTAAATTGTACATATGGCTTTCGGGCGGCGTTTGCTGCCCGTTAGTTGTGTTTATAAGGTAATTTTTATCGGTAATTTTATAACGGAAGGTTTGAAACCATGGGAGTAATTGTCAAGAAAATCAAGGGCACCGAGGACGTTTTGCCCAAGCAGAGCTACAAATGGCAGTTTATCGAAGCTGTCATGCGTGATGAAGCGAAGAACTTCGGCTTTAAGGAAATCCGCACGCCTGTGTTTGAGCACACCGAGCTTTTCCAGCGCGGCGTAGGCGACACAACCGACGTAGTCCAGAAGGAAATGTACACATTCGACACCAAGGGCAAGGAGAGCGTTACGCTCCGTCCCGAGGGCACCGCAGGCGCGGCGAGAGCAGTGCTCGAGCACTCGCTCACCAATGAGGGCTTGCCGATAAAGGCGTATTACCTCACGTCCTGCTATCGTTACGAAAAGCCTCAGGCGGGCAGACTTCGCGAGTTCCACCAGTTCGGTATCGAGGAGTACGGCACCTCGTCTCCGCTCGCTGACGCCGAGGTTATCTCGCTTGCGGATTCTATCTTCAAGCGCTTACAGATTGAGAATTTACACCTCGAGATAAACTCTATCGGCTGTCCCGAGTGCCGTCCCGTTTTCCACAACGCGCTCAAGAGCTACTTTGCGGACTACAAGGACGAGCTTTGCGAGACCTGTCTTACACGTCTCGACAAGAACCCGATGCGTATCCTCGACTGCAAGAGCCCTGTTTGCTCCAAGATTGCAGAGGGCGCGCCGAAGATTACGGATTATCTCTGCGAGGAATGTGAAAATCACTTTGCAAAGGTGAGAGAATATCTCGAAATCGCGGGTATCGGTTACACGGTCAACCCCACAATCGTGCGCGGTCTCGATTATTATACAAAGACGGTTTTTGAGTTTGTTTCCGACGCTATCGGCAGTCAGGGAACCGTATGCGGCGGCGGCCGTTACGACGGACTTATCGAGGAGCTCGGCGGTCAGAAGCTGCCCTCACTCGGCTACGCTATGGGTCTTGAGAGACTGCTTATGGTTATGGAGAATCAGGGAATTGAGATTCCCGAGCCCGAGCCCTGCGCGCTCTATATAGCGGGTCTCGGCGATAACGCCCAGTCAAAGGCGTTTGAGCTCATCGGAGCGGTCAGAAACACGGGACTTCCCGCAGAGACCGACGTCGTCGGCAGAGGTCTGAGAGCTCAGATGAAGTACGCCGACAAAATCGGCGCGCGCTTCAGTATGGTTATCGGTGACAACGAGCTTCTGGAGAACAAGGCTAACGTCAAGAATATGACGACAGGCGAGCAGACCGAGCTTTCGCTCGACGAGAGCTTTGCCGAAAAATTCTCAGCGCTCGTGCTTGAAGCGAAGTTTTCAAAGTAATTTTTATACTTTCAGAAAAGTATTATAAGGATGGAGTAATTCAAATGGCAGAATTTATGACAGGTCTCAAAAGGACCGATATGTGCGGAGATTTGCGCATCGGCGACGTCGGCAGAGAGGTAACGCTCTTCGGCTGGGTTCAGCGTCAGCGCGACCTCGGACAGCTTATCTTTATCGATTTGCGCGACAGAACGGGTATGGTTCAGCTCGCGTTTTCCGACGATACGGACAGAGTGATTTTTGAAAAGGCTTCCCAGTGCCGCAGCGAGTTTGTACTCGGCGTCAGAGGTGTTGTAGCCGAAAGGTCGGCAAAGACCGACAAAATCCCGACAGGCGAGATTGAGATTCAGGTAAGGGAGCTCAGAATTCTTTCCAAGGCTCAGACGCCGCCGTTCGAGATTGTCGACGACTGCAAGACAGGCGAGGAAACAAGGCTCAAGTACCGTTACCTCGACCTTCGCAGAAAGCCCCTTCAGGACAACATCATTATGCGCTCCAAAATCGCAAAGATTGCGCGTGATTATTTCTACGAAAACAACTTCATCGAGATTGAAACCCCGATGATGATTAAGAGCACGCCCGAGGGAGCCAGAGACTATCTCGTGCCCTCGAGAATCCACAACGGCAAGTTCTACGCGCTTCCGCAGTCTCCCCAGATTTACAAGCAGCTTCTTATGCTGTCTGGCTTTGACCGCTATATCCAGCTCGCGCGCTGTTTCAGAGACGAGGATTTGAGAGCCGACCGTCAGCCCGAGTTCACTCAGATTGATATGGAGCTCTCGTTTGCCGATATGGACGAGATTATGGAAATCAACGAGGGTCTGTTCAAGCGCCTGTTCAAGGAGATTCTCGGCGAGGATTTACCCACTCCGTTCGTGAAGATGTCCTACAAGGACGCTATGGAGACCTACGGCTCCGACAAGCCCGACGTGAGATTCGGTATGGAAATTCAGGATATCTCCGAGCTTGTCAGAGACAGCGAGTTCGGCGTGTTCAGCTCAGCGGTAAACGGCGGCGGCTCGGTACGCTGTATCGTAGCCAAGAACGCTGTTTCTACATATACGCGTAAGGAAATCGACAAGCTCACCGAGTATGTCCGCGGAATCGGCGCGAAGGGTCTCGCCTTTGTGAGATGGGTCGAGGACGAGCCGAGCTGCTCCTTCAAGAAGTTTATGAAGGAAGGCGAGCTCGAGGGCATTCTCGAGAAGGTCGGAGCGGAAAAGGGCGACGTTGTGCTCATCGTTGCCGACAAAAACAGCGTTACGCTTCCTGTTCTCGGCGCTCTCAGACTTGTTGTCGCAAAGAGACTCGATATTATTCCCGACGAGTTCAAGTTCGTCTGGATTGTTGACTTCCCGTTCTTTGAGTTTGACGAGGAAAGCGGCGAGTGGGTTGCAATGCACCACCCCTTCACGATGCCGAGAGAGGATTGTTTACAGTACCTCGACACCGACAAGGGCAAGGTTATCGCCAAGGCATACGACCTTACGCTCAACGGAACAGAGCTCAGCTCGGGTTCAATCCGTATCACGGATTACGAGCTCCAGCAGAAGATGTTCAGAGCCCTCAAGATGACCGACGAGGAAATCGAAGCCAAGTTCGGCTTCCTTGTTGAAGCGTACAAGTACGGCGCTCCGCCCCACGGCGGAATGGGTATCGGTCTTGACCGAGTTACCATGCAGCTCTGCAAAGCGGAGAGCCTGCGCGACGTCACGGCGTTCCCGAAGGTTCAGAACGCAAGCGAGTTAATGAGCCAGTGCCCCTCAGAGGTTGACGAAGAAAGCCTCGAGGTACTTGGTTTACAAATAAAAAACACATCAAAAGGAGAAAAGGAAAATGAGTAAATTTTGTAACAACTGCGGCAGAGAAGTTTCCGACGAAAGCAGATTCTGTGCGGGCTGCGGCTACGAGTTCCCTGTTCAGGCAGAGCAGGTAACCAACGCTCAGCAGAGCACACAGTACGGAGACGGCTACAACGCTCAGCCGTATAATAATCAGTACGCGGCGCCGAACTACGTTCAGCAGCCTGTTCAGCCCGTACAGTACGCAGTAAAGCCGAAGATTCCGGGCAGAGGTTTTGGTATCGCTTCAATGGTACTCGGTATCATCGCTATGGTTTACGGCTTTGTGCTTCTTATGATGGCGCTCAGCGCCAGCAGCATAACAGAGATTACGAACAACTACAGCTCTTTCACGAGCTCGGCTGTTTCGCTCGGCTATAAGATTGCTCTTATCGTGTACACTGTATTTGACGGTATTCTCGCTGTTCTTTCGCTCATCTTCGGTCTTGTTTCCTTAAAGAGGGGCTACAAGAAGCAGAACATCGCGGGTCTTATTATGGCAGGTCTTTGCATTATCATCTGCATTGTTTCGGTTGTTGTTGCAATCAGCATCAAGGCTCCCTCCGTTTCCGACCTCAGCGACAGCTACAGCAAATTCTATGACTACGGCAACAACTTCAGCAGCAGCCTCAGCGGCTTGCTTGACGGCTTGCTTGACTGATACAGAGGTTAAGTTATGAGTAAGTTTTGTTCAAACTGCGGAGTTCAGGTTACCGACGAGAGCGTGTTCTGTCCGCACTGCGGAGCAAGGTTTGAAACCGATTTTCAGCAGCCTTATCAGGCTCCGACTGATACACAGTATCAGCAGCCCTATCAGGCACAGCCGAATAATCAGTATCAGCAGCCTTACGCTAACCCCACCCCCTACGGACAGTATCCTCAGCAGAATTCGTATCAGCCTCGGCCGTACTATCAGCAGGCAAAGCCCAAGGTTCCCGGAAGGGGCTTCGGCATTACCTCAATGGTTCTCGGTATTATCGCGTGCGCGTTCTGCACTTCGTGGATTTCGCTTGCGTTAAGAGGCGGCTACGCAAGGCTCGGCTCCCTGATTTTTGACGGAATTCTGGCGGGTCTCGCTTTGACCTTCGCTTTGCTCGCAAAGTCCAAGGGCTACAAGAAGCAGGCGACGGCAGGACTTATCCTTGCGGCTATCGCGTGCGGTATTGTTGTTCTCAGCGCAATCCTGTTTACCGCTACGGGACATATGATTACATCGGGCGGTATTAACTACTACTATAGTTATTGATATAGCAAAAGTAAAAGCCTCAGAGCGTGCTCTGAGGCTTTTGTTATGCCGTTTATTAAGCGTTGTAGGAATAGTTGGGGGCTTCCTTTGTAATCTGGATATCGTGGGGATGGCTCTCTCTGAGAGACGAAGCCGAAATCCTTACGAATCTTGCCTTTGAGTGAAGCTCCTCGATTGTAGCGCAGCCTGTGTAGCCCATACCTGCTCTGAGACCGCCCATCATCTGGTAGATAGTGTCGGAGAGAAGTCCCTTGTAAGGTACACGACCCTCTACGCCCTCGGGAACGAACTTCTTGTTAGCCGCCTGGAAGTAACGGTCTGAGGAACCCTGACCCATTGCTCCGAGCGAGCCCATTCCGCGGTAGGTCTTGAACTGACGACCCTGGAAGATTTCGTTGTCTCCGGGGCTCTCCTCACAGCCCGCAACGAGCGAGCCTACCATACATACGCTGCCGCCTGCCGCGAGAGCCTTTACGATATCGCCGCTGTACTTGATACCGCCGTCCGCGATAACGGGAACGCCGTGCTTTGAAGCCGCGCAAGCTGCGTCATAGATAGCTGTAATCTGAGGAACACCGATACCCGCGACAATTCGTGTGGTACAGATGGAACCGGGACCGATACCGACCTTAACGGCGTCTGCGCCTGCGTCGATAAGCGCCTCGGCTGCCTCGGCTGTCGCGATGTTGCCAGCGATGAGCTGAACATCGGGGAACGCCTTCTTGACCTTGCGTACCGAGTTGATGATGTTGATATTATGACCGTGAGCTGAGTCGAGACAGCATACGTCTACGCCCGCTTCAACCAGCGCCGCAACTCTGTCGAGCACGTCTGCCGTGCCGCCGATAGCCGCGCCGCAGAGGAGACGACCTCTTTCGTCACGCGCCGAGTTCGGATACTGGACGGATTTTTCGATATCCTTGATTGTGATAAGACCCTTGAGGTTGCCGCTGTTGTCGGTAATCGGGAGCTTTTCGATTCTGTGGAGACGCAGGATTTCCTGTGCCTGCTCAAGAGTTGTACCGACGGGAGCTGTTACGAGCTCTTCCTTAGTCATAACCTCGCTGATTTTTGTGTTAAACATTGCGGGGCTCATAAAGCGCATATCGCGGTTTGTGATGATACCCACGAGCTTGCCGTTCTCGCAAATCGGCACGCCGCTGATTTTGTACTTAGCCATAAGAGCGTCGGCGTCACCTACGGTGCTTTCGGGAGAAAGGAAGAACGGGTTAACGATAACGCCGTTTTCCGACCTCTTTACCCTGTCAACCATATCCGCCTGAGCCTCAATGGACATATTCTTGTGAATGATGCCGATACCGCCTTCACGCGCAATTGCGATAGCCATTGCGGTTTCCGTAACCGTATCCATCGCCGCGGTCATAATCGGGGTGTTAAGGTGGATTTTCTTGGTGAGGTAGGTGTCTACGCTTACGTTTCGGGGCTCAACGTTCGACTCTCCGGGAATGAGAAGCACATCGTCGAAGGTTATGCCCTGCTTGCCGAATTTTTCGTCAAAATTCTTGTTTAACATTGTTCCATCCCCTTTTAAAACATAAATTATTAAAATTCATTATATCAAAACAGGGCGATTTCCGCAAGCAGAATTTTCACCGTTTTTAAATATATTTTTATATATATTGACATCTGAGCGCCAAAAAGCTAAAATCTTAGTGGATTATTAATTTGGAGTGACGCATATGAAAAGATTTACCGTTTTAGCATTGGCGATTGTGATTTCGCTGTCGTCCTTAGCATTTGCAGGCTGCGGCGAAAATAACACCAAGAGCCGGCCGACAACCGAGGCGACCGCCGCAACAACCGCCGAAACCACTTCTCAGCCCTCAGATAACGAGGAGCTTTCAAAGTATCTGAACAGCTTTATCGAGGGCGACGAGGAAATCTACGGAGTATGGTCGCTCGAGTATATGACGGTTATTTTCAGAAACGATAACCTCGCTGAGCTCGTTATGGGCAGCGAAGGCTACTTCTCAAAGTACCAGATGGACAAAAAGAAAAAGCTGCTTGCGGTTCAGCTTTTGCCGAACACAATCGACGGAGCCTATACCTACAACTTCTCCGACGACGGCAAGACTCTCACCCTCACGCTCGATTCCCAGACCTTAACGCTTGAGAAGCAGAGCGATTTCAGTATGATTCCCAAAGCTCCCAAGAACCCCAAAACCGACAGCAGTATTCTCGGCTGGTGGGAAAACAGCGAAGGCTGGATTTACTACTTCGGCAATGACGGAATAATGTACAACAACGCGGGCTCACGCGAGACCTGCTACACCTATTCCACGGAAAACGGCAAGATTAAAGCCGTTTACACCTACGGCGGCGAGCTTGAGGAAAATCTGACCTACAAAGTCAAGGGCAAAAAGCTCGTCATCGACGGCGAAACCTACACAAGAAAATAAATTAGAGCCGCGGTTGCGGCTCTTTTCATTATATATAGTATACTAATTCTGTTTTTCGACGATTTTGTACTCGTCATAAAGCAGGAAGTAATGGCAGTTGTCGGTGTTTCCCGTCATAAACCGCGCCATATCGTCCTCATCGAGGTTAACGTCGCAGTAGTAGGTCTCATATTCGTCGTCAAACGCAAAGTGCGCGCAGTTATCGCAGAGAGCCACGGTCATATCCTCCTTTTGCAAAAATCTTTCATACAGCATTCCTCGCACTTGGGCTTGCGGGCGTCACAGACAGCGCGTCCGTGGAGCACAAGGCGGTGGCAAAAGTCGTTGCTTTCCTCGGGCGGCAGAAGCTCTCTGAGCTCAAACTCAATCTTCTTCGCGTCCTTCTGCTCGTGAAGACCGAGCCTGCGCGTAATGCGTATGCAGTGGGTGTCAACAACGACTGCGGGCTTGCCGTAAACGTCGCCCATAACGAGGTTAGCGGTCTTTCGTCCGATACCGGGGAGCTTTATGAGCTCGTCAAGGCTGTCGGGAACCTGACCGTCGTACTTTTCGACTATAATTTTTGAGAGCGCCACGATATCACGGCTCTTGGTCTTGAACAAGCCGCAGCTTTTTATGTACTCGGCAACCTCTTCCTCGGTCGCCTGTGCAAAATCATAAGCCGTCGGAAACCTCTCGAACAACGCGGGCGTAACCATATTTACCCTTGCGTCGGTGCACTGCGCCGCAAGCCTTGTCGCAATCAGCAAATGCAGCGGGTCGTGATACACCAGCGTGCAGATTGCTTCGGGGTATTCCTTCTTGAGCGCCTCGACAGCGCTGAGGGCAATTTGCTTCTTTGTCATTGTCTCACCTCAGATTGCTTTTTCTTTTTACAGTATACCACAAATTTTTAGCTTTTCAAATATATAATAATATGTTACTATATTAATAGGTGATATTTTATGTTTAAAAATTATGTTTTCGACCTTTACGGTACGCTTATCGACATCAACACAAACGAATGGCAGAAAAAGCTCTGGGAAAAGCTTTCCATATTATATAAGTATAAGGGAGCTTCCTACACGGCCAAGGAGATTGCCGCAGACTACGGCAAGTACGTCGACGCCGAGAAAAAGCGTGTACACCGCCGTCATCCCGAGTACACAGAGATTGATATTAGTGCGATGCGTTCCTAACTGAAAAGGTTAGGCACTAGTAAAAGAACGTAACAGTTCAAACATTAGGAGAACTGATAATTTGAATAGGTAGAATGATAGGGTAATGCCTTGAAATGCCTTCCCTGATACTCCGATTGGCGTTTTGCATGAAAGTGTAAAAGGGTCAAAAGCTCGGTAAAGTCGGCAGAGAGTAACCCAAACAGACAATGCTGTGGAAAGTGGCTCAGAGGTGAGCTATGTTACCTATATGCCGGGGGTCTATAAAATAACTATGGTGAGAATGAGGGTAAAAGCTCTGACAAACTTGTGAATGTACGGGTCTAAACAATCAAGGCATAGAAATGTGTCTTTACCTGCAAATGGTAGTTAGTGTGGTAAAGTAAAAATTGATGTTATGAAATACCATATAGTGTTATATGCACTATCAAGCTAACAGGCTCATAGCAAGCACCTACGGTTATATATGTACAGATAGAATTATCGGAACGCAGAAAGCAGTCTAACACTACTGTATTAGTAGTGGTGGTGACGAAGAACAATAAGCACCTTTAATGACTGTGAGAGTAGTGGCACGACCTATGAAGCTCTTGTAATGAGAGTGGAGGAACAGCCACAAGTCATAAATATATGATTAGTTATAGGTAAACAAGCTCATAGCTTCGAGTATGACAAAGAAAAACAAATCCGAAAGGAGATGTTGCCTATGACAAAAGTAACAAGGCTACGCCACAATGAGTATTACAATCTGCAAGATACTTTTGATAAGCTCTATGCTGAAAGTAAAAAGGGAAAGAAGTTTGATAACCTTATGGAAATCATATCCTCTCCCGAAAATATACGATTAGCATATAGAAATATTAAAAGCAATAGCGGTAGTAAAACTTACGGCACTGATTATTGTACTATTAAAGATATCAAGTCTATCCCCATAGATAAATATGTAGAAATAGTGCAAAGAAAATTAAGCTATTATCAGCCTAAACCTGTTAAACGAGTTGATATTCCAAAGACTAATGGTAAAACCAGACCATTAGGAATACCCACGATAATTGATAGATTAGTGCAGCAGTGTATCTTGCAAGTGTTAGAACCTATTTGCGAGGCTAAGTTTCACGAGAGAAACAATGGCTTTAGACCTAATCGGTCAACAGAAAATGCAATAGCACAATGTTATCGTATGATACAACAGCAAAGACTGCATTTTGTGGTAGATATTGATATCAAGGGCTTCTTTGATAATGTCAATCACAATAAGCTAATCAATCAAATGTGGACTATGGGAATCAGAGATAAGCAACTAATCTGCATTATTAGAGCTATGCTCAAGGCTCCTATTGTTATGCCTAATGGTGATATACAGTACCCTACTTGCGGAACACCACAAGGCGGTATATTATCTCCCCTGTTATCTAACATTGTACTTAATGAACTTGATTGGTGGATTTCCTCTCAATGGGAAAATATGCCGACTAAGAAAGAGTACAAATGTCAGATACATGAAAATGGCAGTCCAAATAAGGGTAACCTAAATAAAGCTTTAAGAAAAACAAATCTTAAAGAAATGTATATTGTGCGATATGCAGACGATTTCAAAATCTTTTGTAGAAAACGAAGTGACGCTGATAAAGTATTCATAGCTGTGAAGCTGTGGCTGCAAGACAGGCTCAAACTTCAAATCTCAGAAGAAAAGAGTAAAGTTGTTAATCTCAAACGACACTATTCTGAATTTTTAGGTTACAAGCTCAAAGCTGTCAAAAAGGGCAACAAATATGTTGTTCGCTCCCATATGAGAGATAAGGCAGTTGAGAAAGTCACCAAAGAGCTTATGGAACAAGTGAAGAAAATCCAAAGACCAAAGGATATAAATCAAAGTATTCTTGAAATACAAAGGTTTAATCAAATGGTTGAGGGGGTTCAGAACTATTATAGGTATGCTACTGATATCAATATTGATTGTAGCATTATTCAGAGGAAAGTCAGCACGATAATTAAGAACAGGCTAAAAGGTAGAGTTAAGAAACACGGGATTATTGATAGTAAGCATATAAAAGAAAGGTATGGTAAAAGTCAACAGCTCAGGTTTGTTGATGGAAAACCATTAGTGCCTATCGGCTATGTGCAAACCAAGAACCCTATGTACAAAAAGAAAAGTATTTGTAAATACACAGAAAGTGGCAGGGTTGAGATACATAAAAATCTGCAATTTGATGAATATGTATTATGGGTAATGAACCAATTACTGTACAATTACCAGCATACGGATAGCACCGAATTTGGGGATAATAAAATCTCACTTTATGCGGCGCAATATGGCAAGTGTGCTGTTCTAGGAACGATACTTGATATTGATGATATTCACTGTCACCATAAGCTCCCTAAAAAGCTTGGCGGCAAAGATAACTATCAGAATTTAGTTATCGTTCATAAAGATGTGCACAAGCTATTACATGCGACAAAGCTTGAAACAATATGCAAATACTTATCTGTTCTTAACCTTAACAAAGGTCAGATTAATAAGATAAACAGCTTAAGGAAGCAGGCTCAACTAGAGCCAATTAAAGTAGCATAAACAATAAAATTTAACTTTTGAAAGGTTTACTAATCTAATGAAAAGTATATTTATGATGGAACGCCGTGTGCGGTGAAAGCCGCATGCACGGTGTGGGGCGGGGGAAAACTTGGAGATAATATCAAAGAGTTACCTATCGTTAAAAATGCCTACCCTGTGGATATCACCACAGGGGTGGCATACATAGATTGAGAAGGTTTTCCGCAAGCTCTTCACCGCAAAGGGCGTCAAGCCCACCAAACGCGAGCTTCAGGAAATCTGCACCGCGTTCAGATGTTTCTCGACGACATACATCAAGCTCTATGACGGAGTTCTCGACTTGCTCGAAACCCTCAAGGCAAAGGGCAAGAACGTCTATCTGCTCTCGAACGCTCAGCGCGGCTTCACCGAGAACGAGCTCAATATGTTCGGTCTGATAAAGTATTTCGACGGAATCATTATCAGCTCCGACGAGGAATGCTCCAAGCCCGACCGTCATTATTATGAAATCCTGCTCGAGCGCTTCTCCCTCGATGCGTCCGAAACAATTATGATTGGCAACGACTACATTGCCGATATCAAAGGCGCAAAGGAAGTGGGTCTCAGCGCGCTCTACATTCACCAGAGCATCAGCCCCGAGATTAAGGGCGAGCTTCTCGCCGATTTCAAGGTTATGGACGGCGACGTATTCAAGATAAAGGAGCTTATCGTCAAATGAAAATCTACCTTGCAAGCCCCTTTTTCAATGAAGAGGAGCTCAGAAATGTAGCGCTTGCCGAGAAAATCCTCACCGAACGCGGCTTTACCGTGTTCTCCCCCAGGCTCAACGAGGTCAGAACAGAGGAAACCGTCGGCAGCAGAGCGTGGTCAAAGGAAACCTTTATGAACGACAGACGCTTTATCGACTGGGCGGACGCCGTGGTAATGCTCTACTACGGCGGCTACAGCGACAGCGGCACCGCGTGGGAATGCGGTTACGCCTTCGGAACCAACACTCCCGTGGTCGTTGTGCAGCTCGGAGAGGACTCCAATCTGATGATTCACGAGGGTTGTCACACCAATATCAGTATGGACGAGCTCAGCGAATACGACTTTGAGACTATGCCGTACAAGCCCTATGAGGGCAAAATGTTCTGATTTTCTCTGAAAATCGGGTTGTAACCTTTAAAATTTTTTGTAATTAATTTTTCGCCGTTTTCTGACCGAAAGCGGCATTTTTTCTGCCTTTTTTCGGATTTTCACGCTCAAATTTTTAGAAAATTTTTACATTAAATCTATCACTAACTCTAAACTTTTTTGGTAATAAAAACGACGATTTCGTCAAAAAAGGTGCTTTTACCCCCTTTTTTCCTAAGTTCACACAACTTTCACATTTGAAAAAAAGCAAAAATCAGCCGAATTTTTGCTCAAAAAATTTATTTGTTACAAAGCCGTAACCAAGGGTTACAGCGACGTAATTGGTTGATTTCTTGCAATTTGACTAGTTTTTGAAGGATTATTATTCTAATAAAGAAATATATAATTTTCATAGGACGAAAAATTATACATTCTCTTGTCATATTGCACAAAAACTAAAAAATTTTTTGTTTGACATTCTGAATAAATGCGCCTATAATTCTGTCGCAGCAAAAAACAAGGCGGCTCGCCTGCAAGTTTTGCTTCAAAATCATATTAATGAAGTTTTGAGCTTCAAATTCTAGTTGAATACTAAGGAGAAAAATATGGGCATCACAGAAAATCAGCGTTCGCTGGTGAGAATAGCCTCGGTCCTTTCCGCCGCAGCTATTTTGTGGACTTCTGCATTTTCCGTATCTGCACAGACAATTTCTGACGAAAATTCAAGTAGTACGGAAACGCAAGTTAGCGAGGAAAGTGATTTAGTCCTCCCTAACGGAGACACACTCACATCCGACAACGGAGAAATTAAGATTACCGAGGGCGTCACAGTAGATATTAAGGTAGGCGCTAACGACTACAAGAGCTACTCTGTCCCCAAGAGCACCGTTAAGGACGCTCTTGACCACGCCAAAATCAAGCTCGGTAAGGACGACACAGTCAGCAAGAGCCTTGCTTCAAAGGTTAAGAACAACCAGAAGATCAAGGTCAACCGCATTACCTATAAGAAGACTGTCAAGACCGAAACAGTAAAGTATAAGACTGTTACAAAGAAAACAAAGAGCCTCTATGAGGGTCAGAAGAAGGTCAAGACAAAGGGTAAGAACGGTACAAAGAAGGTTACCTACACCGCTCGCGTGGTAAACGGTAAGGCTCACACAGAGGTAGTTACATCCACAAAGGTTACAAAGAAGGCACAGAACAAGGTCGTTCTTGTCGGTACCAAGCACAGAAACTACGCTATGTATGAGTATAATCCCACATCTTATAAGACAAAGTCCTCAGGCGGTATCGGCACAGTTACCGACCACAACGGCAAAACAGTTGCTTATAAGCAGGTAATCTCGGGTCCCGCAACAGCTTATTATGCTTCGGCAGGAGCGCATACATCTGTCGGTGACACAGTTCACATCGGCGGCGTAGCGGTTAACCCCAGCATTATCCCTTACGGCTCCAAGCTCTACATCGAGAGCCCCGACGGTTCGTTCGTTTACGGTTATGCCGTAGCCAACGACACAGGCGGATTCTGCTACAACGGTTCGGGCACAGTCTGCGACCTGTTCTACAGTTCTTATGACGCGTGCTGCCAGTTCGGCAGAAGAGATGTAAATATCTACGTATTAGCGTAAAAATTAAAACCGTCCGAGAGGGCGGTTTTTCTTTTCCCTTGATTTTCACGGAAAAGTATAGTATAATACCTAAGAAATCCACAACGGAGGTAATTTGATGAAAAAGTATATTGCGGCGGTTATCGCCTGTTTATTTATAGTATCCGCGTTTGCGGGCTGCGGTATCGGCGATCCCCTCAGCGACAACAGCTCAAAGTCATCATCGAGCAGCACATCGTCAAAGGAGAAGAGCACTTCCTCCAAGACTGAGTCAAAGAAAACCGAGAAAACCAAGACCTACAAGGACAGCTTTGACGGACTTGTAAGCTATATGAAGGATAAGGGCTACATCACTTCCGATTCCGTGAAGCAGTCAAGCGAGGAGAAGCTCCCCACAATCAAGGGAGTTGACAAGGACTACGGCTACGAGTATATCGGTGCCGAGAAGGGCGTCAAGTACCCCAACCAGAACATCACTATTGAGCTCTATTCATTTAAAAATCCCGAGAAGAACGACTATGTTCAGAGCGTCAAAAAGGACGGCAAGTTCACGCTCTTCGATATCGATATTGAGGCGTACCTCGCTGTTGACGGCAAGTATATGATGATTTATACAGACAGCAACCTCAAGGACGGAGACGCCGAGTCCGACAACTATAAGGCAAAGAAGCTCGCAGTTGAGAAGTTCGAAGCCTTCAATCCCACAGAAAAATAAGCTATATATAGAAATGTCCGACAGAAAACGCTGTCGGACAATTTTTGCTTTATAGGATACTTCTCTACCCGCCGTTGATAAACACTTGGGAAGAAGGATATTACAAAAGGCGGGCTGGAGTGCCCATCGGCACTTTTTATGCGGTTTTTGCCTTTACGACCGTTTCTGTGTCGTAATCATAACCGAAGCTTCCGTCCTCGTCAATATCCTTTTCAAACCTTGTGACCTTGGCTTCGGGTGTAAATACCAAGGTTTTTTCGGTTTTGGAGCCGTCATTATAGCAGACAGTAATTCTGACTGATAACCCCTCAAACGCAAGCTTGAGCTCTTCGTTCAGATCCGCTTCGATATTATCCTTGCCGTAGCCGTCATCGTAATATTTGCTCTCATCAAGTCCCGTGATTCGTAAAACAGCTTTGGGGAGATTTTCGTCAAGCAAATCAATTCCCGTAATTAATCTGATTTCGGGTATTTTTGCTTCAGCTTCAGCCGTAAATGAAGCGTATTCTTTTTCAAACGGTGCCTTATATGTTTTTTCGGCAGGCACAGCGTCCGCTAAAGCCGTTGTGTCACCGATAACAAAGGAGCCGTTTTTAACCTCACAGGTGTACGATTTGATGTTATCGCCGACGCAGTCGAGGTCAAAAGCAAAATCGTTTGTAATAATTTCGCTTTTCCTTTCGGCGCCTTCGTCGGTTATCATGTGGGAGCCGCCGTCGCGGTTGAGCTTCGCTATCGCCGAAAAGCTCTTATCACTGAGCTCGGCGGCGTTTACCTTGAGTACAAGGCTGTTTCCGTGCGGAAAGAACACCGCTCCGAGTGCAATTATGAGCGCCAGGCTTGCCGCTATCGTGCCGATAGCCGTGAGCTTTTTCTTATTATTTGCAGGTTTCATTTCAATCACCTTTCCCGATTTCTCCAGTCTCAGCGCGTTCGCCACAGCGGCGTCAACCGCCTTGCGGCTCGGCTTGAGGGAGCTTATCGTACTGTAATATTTTTTATTCATCATTAGCCTCCTTGATTAGCTTCTTCAGCCTCTTACGCGCGCGCTGTAAAGATGAGCTGACCGTGTTCGGGTTTTTGCCGAGTATTTCGGCAATCTCCGAAATAGTGTAGGCTTCGTAATAGTAAAGATAGATTATCACGCTGTAATCCCTCGGCAGTCTGAATATTTCCTCCAGAACCTCCTGCCTTTCGGGAGCCTCCAGCTCGAGGTGCTCGTCGAGCGGCTCGGAGTTTCTGCGGAAAAAGCTCCTGTGAAAGTCGCGGCATTTATTAACCGTCAGCCTTATCAGCCAGTTCTTGAGATGCGCCTCGTCCCCGAAGGGCGCGTTCTTTGTGACAAGACAAAGACTGACCTCCTGTAAAACGTCCTCGGCGTCATGGCGGTTCTTCAGGCTCTGGAACGCGATACGGTATATCATATCCGCGTACTTGCGGATTGCCTGTTCTATCAGCTGCTCTCTGGATTTGTCGGTACCGTTCAAGGTGATAACCTCCTTTCACTTATAGTACGAATGGGAGAGGTTGTTTTCGTGCGTTTTGAAAAAATTTTTGCAAAAGAAAAGCCGTCGCTCGGCGACGGCTCTATACATATATTATTGCCTTTGTACGGGTGTTCCGCAACCGTTGCAGAAGTAATCGTCGGGATTGAGCTGTCTGCCGCATCTGCTGCAGAAGACGGGAGCCTGCTGCTGAGCAGCCTGAGCGGGTTCGGCGGCAAAGCCTTGCGCCGAGGTCTCATCATACTCATATGCTTCAACAACATATTCCTTAGAATATCCCTTGATGTATGACGAAAAGCTGAACGCGAGAACCGCGAAAAGCACATTAAATATCATATCAAATACAGATTTTGTGATAATCATTCCGAAGTCAACCGCCGAAATTCTTATGCCTATGTTGTTGAAGTAAAGCAGCGAGATAATTGTTGTGCCGAGCGAGATGAGCGCGGTAATAATCGACATAACGCCGAAGAACTTTGCTCCCCTGTCGGTCAGGAAAATGGAAGTAAGGTTCTTTTTGATTGTCTTTGCGAAAACGTGAATCGAAATACCGTACAGAAGCAGGATAACAATCAGAGGAATAACCGCGATGAAAAACCAGGTGGTGTGCGGCATAAAGCTCGAAGTAAAGCTTACGGAGAAGAGCAGCGAGGGAACGCCGACTGCGCAGATAATTATACCCGCGACAAACTTGAAGATTGCGTAAATCCTGAACATAATGCGCGAAGCCCTGAGAGTTCTGCCGTTAATCTCCGACTGCGACTGAACATAGAATAAAATTAACGTAATCCCGAGCAGTACGCCGAGCAGGTCAATGCTCATAGTCGGTGTTTTGGTGCTTGTGACATAGAAAGGCGATGAGTAATAATTTATGCCGTTCTGAGCCGCAAAGTGCTTGAATGCCTCGTTAAACTGATTTACAATCTGTCTCGTCAGCTGGCTTGTAAGGTCTGAGGTGGAAAGCAAAAAGTTAGTAACTGACGTTACAAAAATAGTAACGAAGGTGCAAATCGAAAAAACAAGCGTCAGAGGCTTTTTGAAGAAGCCCTTCATTATGTTAATGTTCTGCTGATAAGGGTTCATAATACCACTCCAATTCATAAAGCTGTATTACTATTTTATAATAATAATGAAAATAGGTCAATAACAAGTCGAAAAAAACAGGAAAAAGTCCGATATAATAGGGCTTTAAAAATTTTTTGAAAAAAGTTTCAAAAAAGTATTGACATTTCGCTCTGTTTGCAATATAATCTTAATGTTCGCCGCGTGAAAGCGTGACGAATTATGAACCTTGAAAATTGAACAACGAAAGTAAAGAAACCCGAAATTTTTTTGAGTTGATTTAAGCGATTAAATTGGCTTAAAGAGAAGTGAAGAAAACACTAAAAAACGGATAATTTACAGAACGCAGAAGCGTTTTGAGCGATTAAGCTCTGAAATAGGTTTGAGCATCGAAAGATGTTTAGATACAATATTTTAGAGAGTTTGATCCTGGCTCAGGATGAACGCTGGCGGCGTGCCTAACACATGCAAGTCGAACGGAACTGC
>ONAL01000001.1 GCA_900315785.1 uncultured Eubacteriales bacterium | reverse complement strand
TGTAAAGATAATCTTGAATCGGTTATTCTTAATCTTTCTGAGAAGTACCTGCCACAGCTCAATTTAATTCTGACTGTTCCGGGTATCAAATCGTTTTCCGCAGTTTCTATTATCTCGGAAATCGGTGTAGATATGTCCGTGTTCCCAACATCAAAACATCTTTGTTCTTGGGCAGGTTTAACTCCTCAGAATAACGAAAGCGCCGGTAAAAAGAAAACCACTCGTATCAGTCGAGGCGGCGCTTACATTAAGCCTTTATTAGTTCAGTGCGCACTTGCCGCAATCAAAGGAAACAAACACCCTGAAATTCGCTACCGTTATCTTGCCCTCAAAAAGCGCAGAGGTCACAAGAAAGCTATCATTGCTATAGCTCGCACTTTGCTTACCGCTATTTACAACATACTTAAGAAGAATGAACCATACAATCCTGATTTGTACAAAAAATCAGATTTACCGCCCCAACATAGAACTGTTAGCTTTGATGAAGCTATATTTATACTTCAAAGACAAGGGTATATCATTGCTTCTTGATTTTTAACATTTTATTTTTGCTATCTTTATGGTAGCTTGTTTTCTTGCGCTCTTTTTTATGGCGCTCTTAAATCACGTTCTTTCAAACTTTCAGACTCCTTTGGGATATTTTATCATACCGTCAGTACAAATACAATGGGCTCTATTGCCATATTTTTTGATTCGTGTTACAATTTGTTTATCAAAACAAAGGGGAGTGCAAGATGGCTTCAACTAAAGATTATCTGGACTATGTGCTCGAACAGCTCAGTGAGCTTGACGATATTTCATACCGAGCAATGATGGGAGAATATGTTCTTTATTTTCAGGGAAAGGTTTTCGGCGGAATCTACGATAACCGTTTTCTCGTAAAGCCCACCAAATTCGCAAAGGCTCTTATGCCCGACGCGCCGTATGAGCTTCCGTATGAAGGCGCGAAGGAAATGCTTATGATAGAGGATATCGAGGACAGAGACTTCCTGTCACAGCTCCTCAACGCTATGGTCGTCGAGCTTCCTGCGCCTAAGAAAAAGAAGAAATGAAGCTGAGTTTTATCGATAACGGAAACGAGTTTGATTTCGGCAAAACCTCTGATTATTATTCGAGGTTTCGCGATATCTATCCCGAAAGTATGTACAAAAAACTGATAAGCTTCGGAATAGGAAAGAGAGGTCAGAGAATTCTCGACCTCGGCAGCGGCACGGCTGTTTTGCCGATTAATCTCAGTGACACGGGCGCAAAATTTACCGCGACGGATATCTCCGAAAATCAGATTGCTTTCGGCAAAAAGCTTTGTGAGAAAAAGGGGATAGACTGCGTTGATTTCAGGGTGTGTTCGGCAGAGGACACGGGCTTTCGTGACGACTGCTTTGACGTTGTGACCGCAGTTCAGTGCTTTCATTACTTTGACGAAGAAAAGGCTTCCGCCGAGATTTTCAGAGTTCTGCGTCCGAACGGTCTGTTCTGCAAAATCTTTATGGACTGGCTGCCTTATGAGGACGACAAAATCGCCGAAATGGAGAGCCTTGTTCTCAAGTATAATCCCGACTGGAGCGGAAAGGGCTTCAGAAGCTTCAGATATAGTTTTCCGAGTTGGGCAGAGGGCAGGTTTGAAATCGAAACTATTCACTCCTATAACGTGAATCTTACCTTCACAAGAGAGGCATGGCTCGGCAGAATAATAAGCTGCCGAGGCGTCGGAGCGCGGCTTTCAAAGGAAATGACCGAGAGGTTTGAAAACGAGTATCGCACGATTCTTTCAAAGTACGACGAGCCCTTATCTCTGAAACATCAAATCCACATCGAAATATATCGTTCGACCAAATCCCACGGCTGACTGCCTTGGGATTTTTTCTATGTTTTCTTGTGCTTTTAGAACAAAAGTTTTAAAATTTGTAACGGTTAATTCTGCCGCGGAATTTTAGATTACAGTTGTGTCGCAAATCTTTACACAACACAATATGTTGTGTTATATTATAAAAGTTAAAATGTGTAAAAATGCAAATTTCAGGTCGGAGGTAATTTTTATGGAAAAGTACAAACAGGAATTTATCGAGTTTATGGTTGATTGCAACGTGCTCAAATTCGGAGACTTTGTCACAAAGAGCGGCAGAAAAACTCCTTTCTTTGTAAACACAGGCTTCTACCGCACAGGCTCTCAGCTCAAACGTCTCGGAGAGTACTATGCTCAGGCTGTTAACGACAACTTCGGTCTTGACTTCGACGTGCTTTTCGGACCCGCTTACAAGGGTATTCCGCTTTCTGTAACCGCTTCTATCGCTATTGCGGACAAGTTCGGCAAGGACGTCAAGTATTGCTCAAACCGCAAAGAGGTCAAGGACCACGGCGACACGGGTATTCTGCTCGGAAGCCCAATCTCCGACGGCGACAAGGTTATCATCATTGAGGACGTTACAACCGCGGGAACCTCGATTCAGGAAACACTCCCGATTATCAAGGCTCAGGGCGATGTATCTCCCGTAGGTCTTGTGGTTTCCGTAGACAGAATGGAGAGAGGTCAGGGCGAAAAGTCCGCTCTCGCTGAAATCGAGGAAAAATACGGTCTCAAGACCGCGGCTATTGTCACAATGGCTGAGGTTGTAGAGCACCTTTATAATAAGGAATACAAGGGCAAGGTTATCATCGACGATAAAATTAAGACAGCAATCGACGCTTATTACGAGAAGTACGGAGTAAAATAATGAGGTAAGATTATGCCGGAAAAACACAGTCACAAGGGACACAGACAAAGACTACGCGACAGATACTTCAAGGACGGTATAGAGAGCTTTCAGCCGCACGAGGCGCTTGAGCTATACTTGTTCTACGCTATTCCGTACAAGGACACGAACGAGCTGGCTCACAGGCTTATTGAGCAGTTCGGCTCGTTTTCGGCTGTCTTTGACGCTCCGCCGTCAGCCCTTCGTGAAATGGGTCTTACCGACAACGTAATCGCACTCTTAAAGCTTCTGCCCGATATGGCGCGGCTTTATAAGATTGACAAAACAGAGAATCCCCTCAAGGCTGTGGACGGCTTCGGGCTTTGCTCGTACTTTGAGCCGTATTTCCACGGAATGAAAGAGGAGGTTATGCGTCTGCTTCTGCTTGATAAAAAGGGCAAGGAGCTCTATTCGGGAATTATCTCCCGAGGTTCCTCGAACACCACGGACGTTCCGATTAAGAAGATAGTCGAGCTTTCGCTCTACTATAACGCGTCCTTTGCCGCAATCGCTCACAATCATCCCAGCGGCTCTGCTCGTCCTTCCTCTATGGATGTTGACGCGACAAGAAAGGTATTTTTGGCGCTCAGGCTCGTAAAAATCAGACTAATCGACCATGTTGTCGTAGCCGATGACGATTCGGTTTCGATGGCTTTGTCGGGTATAGGCATTTTCGGAGAAGATATCAGAGGTTATGAACTTTAAGCTTCATTCATCGTACAAGCCCACAGGCGACCAGCCCGAGGCTATTGATAAAATCGTAAACAGCATAAACGCGGGAAACCGCGAGCAGACGCTTCTCGGCGTTACAGGCTCGGGCAAAACCTTTACAATGGCTAACATCATTGAAAGGGTTCAGAAACCGACGCTCGTTCTCGCTCACAACAAAACGCTCGCGGCTCAGCTCTGTTCTGAGTTTCAGTCGTTCTTTCCCGAGAACGCAGTCGAGTATTTTGTATCATATTACGACTATTACCAGCCCGAGGCGTACGTTCCCACAACCGACACATATATCGAGAAGGACAGCTCAATCAACGATGAAATCGACAAGCTCCGCCACAGCGCGACGCTTGCGCTGTCCGAGCGCCGCGACGTTATTATAGTCGCGTCCGTTTCGTGTATATACAGCCTAGGCGACCCTATAGATTACCGTAATATGGTAATCTCCCTCAGACCGGGAATGGAAAAAAGCCGAAACGAGCTTATCAAGAAGCTTGTCGAGCTCCAGTACGAGCGCAATGATGAAAACTTCACCCGAAACAAATTCAGGGTGAGGGGAGACACGCTCGAGATTTTCCCCGTATCTTCCGCCGAGAGAGTTATCCGCGTCGAGTTCTTCGGCGACGAAATCGACAGGATTTCCGAGATAAATCCGCTCACCGGCGAGCTCCTCGGAGTTCTCAGACACGCGGCGATTTATCCCGCCTCACATTATATAGTTTCACGCGAAAAAATGCTCAACGCGGTTTCGGAAATCCGCAGAGAGCTTGCCGAGAGAATCGAGTACTTCCAGTCGAAGGGAAAGCTCCTCGAGGCTCAGCGCATTGAACAGCGCACAAATTATGATATAGATATGCTCCTCGAAACAGGCTTTTGCAGCGGTATCGAGAACTACTCGAGGATTATGTCGGGCAGAGAACCCGGCTCCTCGCCGTACACGCTTCTCAGCTATTTCCCCGACGATTTTCTGCTCTTTGTCGACGAAAGCCACGTTACTCTGCCTCAGGTCAGAGGAATGTACGCGGGCGACCACGCCAGAAAAAAGAGCCTTATCGACTACGGCTTCAGACTTCCGTCCGCCTACGATAACCGTCCGCTCAATTTCGATGAGTTTTATAACAAGATAAACCAGGTCTGCTTTGTATCGGCAACCCCGGGCGATTTTGAACTCGACAAAAGCTCTCTTGTCGCCGAGCAGATTATCAGACCGACGGGACTTCTCGACCCCGAGATTTCCGTCAGACCCACCGAGGGTCAGCTCGACGACCTTATCTCCGAGATTAACACGCGCGTCGCAAAATCCCAGCGCACGCTCGTTACAACCCTCACCAAGAAAATGGCTGAGGATTTGACCGCGTATTTCACCGAAATGGGTATAAGGGTGCGCTATATGCACCATGATATAGATACCGTTGAGCGTATGGAGATTATACGCGATTTGCGCCTCGGCGAGTTTGATGTGCTCGTCGGAATCAACCTTCTTAGAGAAGGTCTTGATATCCCCGAGGTCAGCCTTATCGCTATTCTTGACGCCGACAAGGAAGGCTTCCTGCGTTCCGAACGAAGCCTTATCCAGATTGTCGGCAGAGCTGCTCGAAACAGCGAGGGCTATGTAATTATGTACGCCGACAGCGTAACTCCGTCAATGAAGAACGCGATTGTCGAGACCAACCGCAGACGCGAGATTCAGGAAAGATACAACAAGGAACACGGAATTGTTCCCAAAACAATAGTAAAAGAAGTCAGCGATATTATTGAGATTTCAACTCACACTGACGACGAATTTAAGAATATCAAGAAGCTCTCACGCGCCGAGAGAGAACAGCTCATCAAGAGCCTGCAGCGCGAGATGAGAGCCGCGGCAAAGCTGCTTGAATTTGAGCACGCCGCGTATCTGAGAGATAAAATCAAGAAACTGAGAGGTGAGAAGTAGTGCCCAGAAAGAAGAAAGTCAACGAATACAACGACGACAGTATATCCGCCTTAAAAGGCGCCGATAAGGTTCGAAAAAGACCTTCCGTAATCTTCGGCTCCGACGGTATCGAGGGCTGTCAGCACTCTGTATTCGAGATTCTCTCCAACTCAATTGACGAGGCGAGAGAGGGCTACGGCAGAAGTATTCAGGTAACGCGCTACAGCGACGGCTCCTACGAGGTAGAGGACCACGGACGAGGAATTCCCGTCGGTTATAACAAGAACGAGGACAGAATGAACTGGGAGCTGCTGTTCTGCGAGATGTACGCGGGCGGCAAGTACAACAATAACGACGGCGAAAACTATGAGTTCTCGCTCGGACTTAACGGTCTCGGTCTCTGTTCAACTCAGTTTGCTTCCGAGTTTATGGACGTAGAGATAAAGCGCGACGGCTTCAAATACAGTCTGCATTTTGAGCACGGCGAGAACATCGGCGGTCTCAAAAAGGAAGAATACAGCCGCAAGGATACGGGTACAAAAATCCACTGGAAGCCCGATATCGAGGTGTTTACCGATATCGACGTGAGCGCGGATTATTTCCTCGATATTATGAAGCGTCAGGCGATTGTCAACGCGGGCGTGGAGTTCATATTCCGCAACCAGAACGGCAGAAGCTTCGACGTCACAAACTTCAACTACGTCAACGGTATTGAGGACCACGTCAGGGAGATTGTCGGCGATGAAGCCCTCACATCCGTTCAGTATTGGGAGAACGAGCGCAAGGTCAGAGACCGCGCCGACAGACCCGAGTATAAGTGCAAAATCTGCGTAGCGCTGGCGTTCTCCAACAAGGTGGCTCTCACCGAGTATTACCACAACTCGAGCTGGCTCGAGTACGGCGGAGCTCCCGAAAAGGCGGTGAAAAACGCTTTTGTGTATATGGTAGATAACTACCTCAAAAATAATAATAAATACAACAAAACCGAAAGCAAGGTAAAGTTTGACGATATCAGAGACTGTCTTGTTATCTGCATTTCGTCATTCTCGAGCATTACATCCTACGAAAACCAGACCAAAAAAGCGATTACCAACAAGGGTATTCAGGAGGCTATGACAGAATTCCTTCGCCACAGCCTTGAGGTCTATTTCATAGAAAATCCGCTCGAAGCCGAGAAAATCGCGAATCAGGCGCTCATCAACAAGCGCAGCCGTGAGAGTGCGGAGAAAACAAGACTCAATATCCAGAAGAACCTCACAGGTAAAATGGATATCACAAACCGTATCGCGAAGTTTGTCGACTGCCGCAGCAAGGACGTCAACGAGCGAGAGGTGTTTATAGTAGAGGGTGACTCGGCTCTCGGCGCCTGTAAGCAGGCGAGAAATCCAGATTTTCAGGCGATTATTCCGCTCAGAGGTAAAATCCTCAACTGCTTAAAGGCTGATTACGAAAAGATTTTCAAGAGCGATATCATCACCGATTTGCTCAAGGTTCTCGGCTGCGGAGTTGAGGTTAAGGCTAAGGCTAACAAGAACCTTTCCAATTTCGATATGAATAACCTTCGCTGGAACAAGGTTATTATCTGTACCGATGCCGATGTAGACGGCTTCCACATCAGAACCCTTGTGCTTACTATGCTTTACAGGCTCACGCCCACGCTTATCAAAGAGGGCAAGGTGTTCATCGCGGAATCGCCTCTCTACGAGATTACAACCAAGGACAAGGTTTATTTTGCGTATGATGAGGTCGAAAAGGACAGATATTTAAGCGAAATAGGCAATCAGAAATTTACCATTCAGCGAAGCAAGGGCCTCGGTGAGAACGAACCCGAGATGATGAGCTTCACCACAATGAATCCTTCCACAAGACGTTTAATAAAGGTTATGCCCGATTCGGCGGAGCAGACCGCGGCAATTTTCGACACGCTTCTCGGCGATAACTTGCAGGGAAGAAAGGACTTCATTGTCGACCACGGAGCTGAGTACATCGATCAGCTCGACGTAAGCTGATTTGCTTTATCCCAGATTTGGACGGTGATTACATTTGGCTAAGAAAAAGAAAAGCTCCAAAACCCCCGAGACCCCGCAGATTAACGGCGTAATCGACGGTGCGGGCGAGGTTATGGAGCAGCATATAGTCAGCTCGATTCAGGAAAACTTTATGCCGTACGCGATGAGCCTTATTCTCTCGAGAGCTATTCCCGAGATTGACGGCTTCAAGCCCAGCCACAGAAAGCTCCTTTATATGATGTACAAAATGGGACTTCTCAACGGCGCGCGTACCAAATCCGCGAATATTGTCGGAGCGACGATGAAGCTCAATCCTCACGGAGACGCGGCGATTTATGATACAATGGTTCGTATGTCGCGCGGCTACGAGGCGCTTTTGCACCCTTATGTTGACAGCAAGGGCAACTTCGGTAAGTTCTACAGCCGCGATATGGCTTGGGCGGCTTCCAGATATACGGAAGCGAAGCTTGACAAGCTCTGTACCGAGCTGTTCAAGGATATCGACAAGGACACTGTAGACTTTGTAGACAACTATGACAGCACGATGAAGGAGCCGACGCTGCTTCCCGCGACCTTCCCGTCAGTGCTTATCAACTCAAACACGGGTATCGCTGTCGGTATGGCTTCCAATATCTGCTCGTTCAACCTTCGCGAGGTTTGCGAGACGACCGCGGCGCTTATCCGTGATTCGTCTCACGACGTTATGTCCACAATGCCTGCTCCCGATTTCCCTGGCGGCGCCTCAATCGTCTATGACGACGAGGTTATGAAGAAGGTCTATGAGACAGGACGCGGCAGTATCAAGCTCAGAGCGAAGTACACCTACGATAAAAAGGCGAACTGTATCGACGTGCTCAGTATTCCTTACTCGACCAACTGCGAGTCGATTATCGACAAGATTATCGACCTTGTCAAGACAGGCAAGGTAAAGGAAATTTCAGATATCCGTGACGAAACAGGACTTGACGGTCTCAAAATCACAATTGATTTGAAGCGCGGCGTCGACCCTGACAAGCTTATGAAAAAGCTCTTCAGGCTCACACCTCTTGAGGACAGCTATTCGTGCAACTTCAATGTGCTTATCGGCGGAACCCCGATGGTTCTCGGCGTAAAACAGCTTCTTGAGGAATGGATAGGCTTCCGTATCGAGTGTGTTCGCCGCCGTGTGTTCCACGATTTGAACAAAAAGAAGGACAAGCTCCACCTCTTGAAGGGCCTCGAGAAAATCCTGCTCGATATCGACAAGGCGATTAAGATTGTCCGTGAGACCGACGAGGAAGCCGAGGTTGTACCCAACCTTATGATTGGCTTCGGAATTGACGAGATTCAGGCTGAATACGTGGCTGAAATCAAGCTCCGTCACTTAAACCGCGAGTATATCCTCAAACGTACGAAGGATATAGAGGACCTCGAAAAGGAAATTGCCGACCTCGAGGCAATCCTCAACAGCAAAGCGAGAGTAAAGACGATTATCGTTAAGGAGCTCAAGGAAGTTGCCGAGAAGTACGGTCAGGACAGAAAGTGCGAAATCATCTATAACGATGAGACCGAGGACGAGGATGAGGACGAGGATATCCCCGATTATCCCGTTCACCTTTTCTTTACAAAGGAAGGCTATTTCAAAAAGATTACTCCTCAGTCGCTCAGAATGAGCGGTGAACAGAAGCTCAAGGAAGGCGATGAGATAACCGAGGCTATCGAGTTCTCCAATAACTGCGACCTCTTGTTCTTCACAAATAAAGCCCAGTGCTACAAGGCGAAGGCTTACGAGTTCAAGGAGACAAAGGCAAGCGTGCTCGGCGACTATATTCCCGCACAGCTCCAGATGGAGGAAGGGGAGACCGCGGTCAAGATGATTGCCACAAAGGACTACAAGGGCATTGTGCTCTTTGGTTTTGATAACGGCAAAATCGCCAAGGTTCCGCTTGAAGCCTACGCAACAAAGACCAACAGGCGTAAGCTTACAAAGGCTTACTGCGAGAAGTTCACGCTTTCGGATATCGCTTTCACAACAGAGGATAAGGAGTTCATCATCAAGTCGAGCTCTGGCAGAATGCTGCTTCTGCACTCGGCTCTGCTTAACCTGAAGCCCACACGAAACACTCAGGGCGTAGCGGTTCTCAAGCTCAAAAAGGGTCACAGACTGTTCTCGATAACCGAATATAAGGAAGGCACATTCTCGAAACCCTCACGCTACAGGACAAAGAGCCTGCCTGCTCTCGGAGCCTTACCGTCGGCAGAGGACACCAGCGAACAGTTAAGCATAATTTAAAACTTTGTGCTGAAAGAATATTGTAAAATATGTAAAAAAGTGCTTGCAAAATAAATTATTATGTGTTATGATAGTTAGGCTATCGAATTATGTCTCGAAAGGATTGTTTAATAAATGAATGTTTGGCAGATTATTTTAGGTATAGTTCTTATTATTATGTCTATCGCGATTATCGTAGTTATCATCCTTCAGGAAGGTAACCAGCAGGGCGTAGGCGTTGTAACAGGCGGCGCGGACACATTCTTCTCCAAGAACAAGGCTCGTTCAATCGACGCGTTCCTTTCACGCTGGACAAAGGTTTTCGCAGTTATCTTTGTACTTGCCGTTATCGGACTTAACGTGCTTTCGTACTTCTTTAAATAAGTTCTAAACTGAATATTTAATTCATAATTATAGACCGTAGGACAACCTGCGGTCTATTCTTTTTCGGAAGTGTATTTATGGATTTTAAGCTTTTCTTCATTGTAATCGGAGCTTCGCTCCTTTTGTTCGTCATTCTGCACAGGCTCTCAAAAAACAAAAGACCCTTGAGAAGGGCCTTTTTGACTATGCTTTCGGGAGCCTTGGCGCTCGCCGCTGTTGACGTTGCGGGCTTGTTCACGGGAGTTTATCTGCCGCTGAGCCTCTTCACAATCGCGGTTTCGCTTGCTGGCGGAATTCCGGGTGTAACGGCGCTTCTGACGCTTAACTTAATCTTTTAGCGTCGTTTAGGCACTCGTCGATTACGGCTTTGTTCTTTGTCAGAGTTCCGATAATCATTTTGTAAATGAGCTCGGGGTTCTTGTGAAAGCTCTTTTTGATGAATTTTGCCTGTTTTAAATCGGGAGCGTAAAGGTCAATCGCAATCAAGTCCGTATCGCCGCCCGAGATTCTGCATTTTACCCTGTAGCCGTTGTCGTCCTTGACGATTTCGACGGGAGCTTCCTTCTCGATTCTTTTCTGCTCGAGAAGTCCGATAGCGCAGTTGTACGCCTTTTCTTTAACAGAGAAGGGAAGTGTGTTTTCTAGCTGTTCCGCTACCATATTTCCGTTTTTTGTCAGGAAGTAAAGCGATTTCTCCGCGTCCACGAGCTCGATGTTGTTGTGGATAATCAAATCGTCAAAGCAAGAGCTCGTCTCGAAATAATTCGCGAGCCCCTGGTTCTGTATCGCCGAGGTAACCGTCATTTTGTCCATAGGCTTCTTTACGGAAGCGAACAGATAGCAGATAAGCGTCCTGATTTCGTTCTTCGAACGCACTCCTCCGTAGATAATTCCTTCGTCAAATGTATCAAAAGCCATCAATATCGCCTCCTTATATTTCTAATTTTACCACAAAAAAATCTAAAAGTACAGCCCCAAATATATTGACTTAGAAATTATTAAGGCATATAATATCTTTCAAGGGGGAAGATATATGGAAAACTATATTGTATACGTGTGGATTATCTTCGCTGTGTTTATGCTTATCTGTGAAGCCCTCACCACACAGCTCGTATCCATATGGTTTGTTATCGGCGGCGCCGCGGCTGCAATCACCTGCATTTTCACGGACAGCCTGCTGATTCAGACAATTGTTTTTGTCACGGTTTCGCTTGTCGCGTTAATCGCTACGCGTCCGCTTGTCAAAAAATTCCTTGTCAAGAAAAAGGAACCGACCAACTCCGACCGACTAATCGGCAGAGTGGGAATAGTCACGATGGATATCATCAACACCACCGGTGAAGGTCAGGTCAACGTAGACGGCAAGGTCTGGAGCGCGAAAAGCAACGACGAACGCGAGATTAAATCAGGCGCGAGCGTGCGTATAACCTCAATCGAAGGGGTTAAACTTGTTGTAGAAGTTATGTAAGGAGGTAACTATGCCGAACTTGAACATCCCTTATCAGCTCATCGCAATCGGAGTTATTGTTATCATAGCTCTCATTGTCATCATCAGAAATATCAAAATCGTTCCGCAGGCGCACGCTTTTGTAATCGAGCGTCTCGGCGCGTATCACGCTACATGGAGCACAGGTCTCCACTTAAAGGTTCCTTTCATTGACCGCATTTCAAAAAAGGTTACACTCAAGGAACAGGTTGTGGACTTTCCTCCTCAGCCCGTTATCACGCGTGATAACGTAACAATGCAGATTGATACGGTCGTTTATTTTGAGATTACCGACCCCAAGCTCTACGCTTACGGCGTTGAGCGCCCCTTGTCGGCGATTGAAAACCTCACCGCCACAACTCTGCGTAACATCATCGGCGACCTGGAGCTTGACTCGACGCTCACATCGCGTGATACAATCAACGATAAAATCCGCATAATTCTTGACGAAGCAACCGACGCGTGGGGTATCAAGGTTATCCGCGTTGAGCTCAAGAACATTCTGCCTCCGCGTGAAATTCAGGACGCAATGGAGAAGCAGATGAAGGCTGAGCGTGAACGCCGCGCGAGAATTCTCGACGCAGAGGGTGAAAAGCGCAGTCAGATTCTTGTTGCCGAAGGTATGAAGGAATCGGCAATTCTCAAGGCTGACGCCGTCAGAGAACAGAAAATCCGTGAAGCCGCGGGTGAAGCCGAGGCTATCCTCACAGTTCAGAAGGCTAACGCCGACGCAATCAAAATGCTTAACGACGCGGCTCCGTCTGACCCTGTCGTAGCGCTCAAGAGCCTTGAAGCGTTCACAAAGGCTGCCGACGGCAAGGCTACCAAGATTATTATTCCCTCGGATATTCAGAATATGGCGGGTTATGTGACCGCTTTAAAGGCGCTTTGGAGTGAGGAAAAACCTAATAAAGAATAATGCTGTGCGGCTGTAGAAATACAGCCGCCCTTTTTTGTAAAAATCACACAAAAATGTCAACTCTAATTCGGCTAATTCAGCTTTAAATCTATTGAATAATTCTACAGTTTTCGATATAATATATATGTATTTTATATTTGTTAAAAGGAGAGCTTTTTATGAAAAAAGTTGCCGTAATTATGGGTTCCGACAGTGATTTCAAGGTCGTTCAGAAGGCTGTTTTAAAGCTGAAGGAATTTGATGTGCCGTATGAGGTTCATGTAATGAGCGCTCACAGAACGCCCGACAAGGCGGCTGACTTTGCAAAGAACGCAAAGCAGAACGGCTTTGGAGTAATCATCGCAGCAGCAGGTATGGCTGCACATCTTGCGGGAGTTTTAGCCGCGCACACCACGCTTCCCGTAATCGGTATTCCGATTAAGTCCGCAGCGTTCGACGGTATGGACGCGCTTCTGGCTACGGTTATGATGCCCACAGGTATCCCTGTTTCTACAGTCGCCGTTGACGGCGCCGCTAACGCCGCTCTGCTCGCTATCGAGATGCTCGCTCTCTCTGACGAAACTCTCGACAGAAAGCTCGAGGCTATGAAAGAAGAAATGGCGGCAGGCGTTGCCAAAAAGGACGAGGACATTATCAGAAAGGCAAATGAGCTTTGAAAACTATTGACATAAAATTCACCGATAAGCCGCACGATGAATGCGGAGTATTCGGCTTTTACAACAACGATAATTATAACCTCGCCGAGCTTACCCGCGGCGCTCTGTACGGTCTCCAGCACAGGGGACAGGAGAGCGTCGGAATCACGGTAATCAAGGACGAGGAGAGCTACACGGTCAAGAACGTGGGAATTGTTTCCGAGGTTCTCACCGACAAGGCGCTTGAAAAGCTGCCTGACGACGGCAAAATCGCCGTAGGTCACGTTCGTTATACATCTCTTGATTTTCTCGACAGAGCAGCAACTCAGCCGCTCGTTATGAGATATATCGAGGGTTCGCTGGCTCTCGCGAATAACGGTTCAATCACCAATTTCGCGGAAATCAGAAACGAGCTTGAAAAGGGCGGCGCTATTTTCCAGAGTAACTCGCACGCTGAGATTATCGGCTACACAATCGCCACAAAGCGAATTGATACCGAGAGCATTGAACAGGCGGTTATGCGCACAATGGAGACCTTAAAGGGAGCTTATTCTCTCGTTATCAGCTCACCCAGCAAGCTTATGGGAGTGCGCGACCCTCACGGCTTCAAGCCGCTCTGTATCGGCAAGCTCAATAACAGCTATATCATAGCTTCTGAGAGCTGCGCGATTGACAGCGTCGGAGGAGAGTTTATCCGCGACGTAGAGCCCGGGGAGCTTGTCGTAATCGATGACGACGGTCTCAAGAGCTATTACTGTGAAAAGAAAAAGACAACCTCGCTTTGTCTTTTTGAATATGTTTACGTTGCTCGTCCCGATTCGGTTATCGACGGCGTAAACGTTATCGAAGCAAGACATAAGGCGGGCAGAATCCTCTTTGAGGAAAACCCGATTGAAGCCGACATTGTCTGCGGCGTTCCCGATTCGGGACTTGACGCGGCTCAGGGCTATGCCGAGGCTTCGGGTATTACATATGCCACCGTCTTTATCAAGAATAAATACATCGGCAGAACTCCCGAGGGAGTAGGCAACGATAAGAAGCGCAGGCTTCTGCAAATGCGACTTAACGTGCTCACAAACGTCGTCAAGGGTAAGCGCGTGGTAATTATCGACGACTCGATTATCCACGGCAACACCTCTGCTCATATCGTAAAGCTTCTCAAGGAAGCGGGAGCGAGCGAGGTTCATATGCGTATCAGCTCGCCCGAGTTTGTTTATCCCTGTTACTTCGGTATCGACCTTCCCGATGAGGAGCATCTGATTTCGAACAAGCTCTCCGTCGAGGAGTTAAGAGAGAGAATCGGCGCGGATTCTCTGAGCTTTTTAAGCGTAGAGGGAATTCGTTCCATCGCCGAGGGCTGTAACATCGGTCTGTGCGACGGCTGCTTTACAGGCAGATATCACGCCGATAAGCCCAAGATTATTTATGAGGATAAATTCGCATTAAAGATTAACAAATAGTATTTTATGGGGGTTAAAATGAAGAGTTTCAGCGAAAGCTACAAGGAAGCGGGAGTAGATATCACCGCAGGCTACGAATCTGTTGAGCTTATTAAAAAGCACGTTGCAAGAACAAAAATTCCCGGAGTTATCTCGGGAATCGGCGGTTTCGGCGGTCTGTTCGCTCCTGACTTCAAGGATATGGAAGAGCCTGTTTTAATCAGCGGCACCGACGGCGTCGGCACCAAGATTAAGCTCGCTTTCCTGCTTGACAAGCACAACACAATCGGTATCGACGCTGTCGCAATGTGCGTCAACGATGTTATCTGCTGCGGCGCAAAGCCCTTGTTCTTCCTCGATTATATCGCAATCGGCAAGAACTATCCCGAAAAGGTTGCCGCTATCGTTGAGGGTATCGCAGAGGGCTGTGTTCAGTCCGAATGTGCTCTCGTAGGCGGCGAAACAGCCGAGCACCCTGGACTTATGCCTGTGGACGATTATGACGTTGCGGGCTTCTGCGTTGGTATGGTAGACAAGCCCAAGATGATTGACGGCTCAAAGCTCAAGGAAGGCGACGTTATAATCGGACTTCGTTCCTCGGGCGTTCACTCAAACGGCTTCTCGCTTGTCAGAAAGGTTTTCGGAATTGACGAAAACACAATCAACAACACCTATCCCGAGCTTGACAAGCCTCTCGGCGAAACTCTCCTCACACCCACAAAGCTCTATGTAAAGCCGATATTTGCTCTTCTCAAGGAAGTTGAGGTCAAGGCGATTTCTCACATCACAGGCGGCGGCTTCTACGAGAACATTCCCAGAATGTTAACAGACGGTTTTTCGGCAAAGATTCAGAAGTCGAGCATTCCCGTGCTTCCGATTTTTGATGTTATCCAGAGAGTCGGAAACATCCCCGAGCGCGATATGTACAACACCTTCAATATGGGCGTCGGTATGGTTCTCGCTGTGGACAAGGCTGACGTGGATAAATCTCTTGAAATCCTCAAGGCAAACGGCGAGGACGCTGTAGTTCTCGGCGAGGTAGTAAAGGGCGACGAGGGAGTTATCATAGAAGAATGAAGAATATAGTTGTACTTGTGTCGGGCGGCGGCACAAACCTTCAGGCGCTCATCGACGCCGAGAAGTCGGGGATTATCAAAAACGGTAAAATCACCTGCGTAATCTCCAGCAAGCCCGACGCTTACGCTCTCACGAGAGCCAGGGAAAATAATATCTCAACCGAGGTAATCAGACGAGCCGATTTTGAGAGCTTTTCCGATTACGACAAGGCTCTGACAGAGCTTCTCATCAGCAAGAACGCCGATTTGGTAGTGCTTGCGGGATTTATGACAATCCTCGGTCACGAGGTTATCTCGCACTTTGAAAACAGAATAATCAACATTCACCCTGCTCTGATTCCGTCCTTCTGCGGTGAAGGCTTCTACGGTCTCAGGGTTCACGAGGCGGCTCTCAGAAAGGGCGTCAAGCTCAGCGGAGCCACAGCTCATTTTGTAAATGAGGAATGTGACGGCGGTCCCATCATCATTCAGAAAGCCGTCGAGGTAAAGTACGGAGACACTCCCGAGGTTTTACAGAAACGAATTATGGAACAAGCGGAATGGAAGATATTGCCCAAGGCTGTATCGCTGTTCTGTGAGGATAAAATCAAAGTTATCAATAATATCGCATGCATTAGCGAATGAAAGGATGGTATCTATGAAGCCTGTATCACTTACTAAAGAAATTTCATCAACCTCTTATCCGGGACGCGGAATCGTGCTCGGAAGAACCGAGGACGGTGTAAACGCTGTTATTGCTTATTTTATTATGGGTCGAAGCGAAAACAGCCGCAACCGTGTGTTCGTTGAGGACGGCGACGGAATCCGCACAAAAGCCTTTGACGAGTCAAAGCTTGAGGACCCGAGCCTTATCATCTACGCTCCCGTCAGAACTCTTGCGGAGAGCACAATTGTTACAAACGGCGACCAGACAGATACTATCGTATCGCTTATGTCCTGCGGCCGTACATTTGAGCAGAGCCTCAGCGCTCGTGAGTTTGAGCCCGACGCTCCCAACTACACACCCAGAATCAGCGGTATCGTAAACTGCCGTACTGAGGCTGACGCGAGAGGCGAGAAGCTCTCTTACACAATGTCTATCTTAAAGAGCGCAAACGGCGACCCCAAGTGCTGCCAGCGCTTCACCTTTGATTATGCTCATCCCTTGAGCGGTCAGGGTCACTTCATCCATACATATATGGGCGACGGAAACCCGCTTCCGAGCTTTGAGGGCGAGCCTACACTGGTAGAAATCGGCAACGACGATATCGATACATTTGCCGAGAAGGTATGGAACGCTCTTGACGCGGACAACAAGGTAAGCCTTTTTGTAAGGTACATCAACATCGCTACTAACAAAGCTACTACAAGAATTATCAACAAAAATAAATAAGGTAATTTTACGGAGGTAACAAATGAACGAACTTTCTTTGAAGTACGGCTGTAATCCCAATCAGAAGCCGTCCAGAATCTTTATGAAAAACGGCGGGGAGCTTCCTGTTGAGGTTCTCAACGGCAAGCCCGGTTATATTAACTTCCTCGACGCTTTCAACTCCTGGCAGCTCGTTAAGGAGCTCAAGGCGGCTACAGGCCTTCCCGCGGCTGCTTCCTTCAAGCACGTCAGCCCTGCGGGCGCTGCTGTTGCTACAGAGCTTTCCGACACACTCAAGAAGATTTACTTTGTAGATGACCTCGAGCTTTCTCCCATTGCTTCTGCTTACGCAAAGGCAAGAGGCGCGGACAGAATGTCGTCCTACGGCGACTGGGTAGCTCTTTCCGATACCTGCGACGTTCAGACAGCTCTGCTCTTACAGCGTGAGGTAAGCGACGGCGTTATCGCTCCCGACTACACACCCGAGGCTCTCGAGGTTTTAAAGACTAAGAGAAAGGGCAACTACAACGTAGTTAAGATTGATCCCGACTATGTTCCCGAGCCGATTGAGCACAAGGACGTTTTCGGTATCACCTTTGAGCAGGGAAGAAACGAGCTCAAAATCGACGAGGAAATGATTACTGCTAACATTCCCACAGCTAACAAAGAGTTCACCGAAGAGGCTAAGCGCGACCTTCTTATCGCTCTTATCACACTCAAGTACACTCAGTCTAACTCCGTTTGCTATGCAAAGGACGGTCAGGCTATCGGCGTAGGCGCAGGTCAGCAGTCTCGTGTTCACTGCACACGTCTCGCAGGCAACAAGGCTGATATCTGGTGGCTCAGACAGCATCCGAAGGTACTCGGCTTACAGTTTGTAGACAACATCCGTCGTCCCGACCGTGACAACACAATCGACGTTTATATCTCCGAGGAGTGCGACGACGTTCTCCGTGAGGGTACATGGCAGAACCTCTTCAAGGTTAAGCCCGAGCCCCTTACAGCAGAGGAAAAGAAGGAATGGCTCGCAAAGAACACAGGCGTAAGCCTCGGTTCCGACGCGTTCTTCCCGTTCGGCGATAACATCGAGAGAGCAAGAAAGTCAGGCGTTCAGTTCGTAGCTCAGCCCGGCGGCTCTATCCGTGACGATAACGTTATCGAGACCTGCGACAAGTACAATATGACAATGTGCTTCACAGGCATCAGACTTTTCCATCACTGATTAGGAGAACAATATGAAAATATTAATGGTTGGTTCGGGCGGACGCGAGCACGCTTTAATCAAGAAGCTGCTTGAATCCCCCAAATGTGAGAAAATCTACTGCGCTCCAGGTAACGGCGGTATCTCCAAGGACGCCGAATGCATCAATATCGGCGCAATGGATATCGAGGGAATGGTAAAGTTCGCTAAGGACGGCGCCGTTGACCTCGTGTTCGTAGCTCCCGATGATCCGCTCGCTGCGGGTATGGTAGACGCTATGGAGAACGCGGGTATCAGAGCCTTCGGTCCCAGAGCAAACGCTGCTATCATCGAAGCTTCCAAGGTTTTCTCCAAGAACCTTATGAAAAAATACGGTATTCCCACAGCCAAGTATGAGGTTTTTGACGACCCTCAGAAGGCTATCGAGTATATCGAAAGCGAGAACACAACTCCCGTTGTTGTCAAGGCTGACGGTCTTGCGCTCGGAAAGGGCGTTATCATTGCTCAGACAATCGACGAAGCCAAAGCCGCCGTTAAGTCCATTATGGAGGACAAGCAGTTCGGCGATTCGGGCAACAACATCGTTATCGAGGAGTTCCTCACAGGTCCCGAGGTAAGCGTGCTTGCGTTCACTGACGGAAACGTCGTGAAGCCTATGGTCAGCTCCAAGGACCACAAGAGAGCCTTCGACAACGACGAGGGTCTCAACACAGGCGGTATGGGCACAGTAAGCCCCAATCCGTATTATACGGACGAAATTGCCAAGGAGTGCTACGACACAATCTTTCTTCCGACAATCAACGCTATGAAGGCGGAGGGCAGACCCTTCAAGGGCTGTCTCTACTTCGGACTTATGATTACTCCGAACGGTCCCAAGGTTATCGAGTATAACGCTCGTTTCGGTGACCCCGAAGCTCAGGTTGTGCTCCCGAGACTCAAGACCGACTTGGTTGATATCTGCGAGGCTATTATTGACGAAAAGCTCGACAGCGTTGACGTGGAATGGTACGACGGCGCGGCGGCTTGCGTAGTTATGGCGAGCGGCGGTTATCCCGTAGCTTACAAAAAAGGTATCGAGATTACAGGTCTTGACGAGAACGGCTCAGTTGACGGCGCTATCGTTTATCACGCGGGCACAAAGCTCGACGGCGACAGGTTCCTAACAAACGGCGGTCGTGTGCTCGGCGTTACAGCTAAAGCCGACACTCTTGACGAAGCTCTTAAAAAGGCTTACAGTGCGGTTAAGAAGATTAACTTTGACGGCGCTCACTTCAGAACCGATATCGGCAGAACAAAATAATATCAGAAATCCCCGAAAAAAATTCGGGGATTTTTCATAAAACCTCTTGACAAGTATACTTGGCAGAGCTATAATGACAGTACCAAGTAAACTTGGCATAAGTTAAGGAGGTATTATTATGGATAAAAACGAAATTCTGGCTCTGAGCCGTGAGGAAAACAAGGGCAAGGATGTTGCCGATATCGAAGCACAGCATAGGGGAGCGTATGCCGCATATTTTGTCGGTATCCTTCTGATTATCGCTGTGGACATAATCGAGGGCGCGGTGTTCAACAGAATCAGCTACGGCTGCAATATGGCTATTTTTATGATGGCGTTTACCGCGTTCATCACAAAGTATAGTATCCGCAGGAAGAAGCACGAGCTGTTTGTCGCGCTTATGTACTTTGCTATAGGTGTTATGTGGCTTGTGCTCTGGATTTTTCAGCTTTGCGGGGTAATCAGGTAATGGATAATGAGCTTGTACTTCACAACAATGTCGCAAGATTCCGAAAGGAAAAGGGTATGTCTCAGTCGGAGCTTGCCAAAATGGTAGGCGTATCGCGCAACACGATAAGCTCTATTGAGACAGGGCAGTTCAACCCGACCGCCAAGCTTGCGCTGATTCTCTGCATTGCGCTTGATAAAAAGTTTGAGGAACTCTTTTATTTTGATTGAAAAACGGACGGCAAAAGCCGTCCGTTGCATTATAATACGATTGTTTCGTAATCTTTTATGTTGTCATTTTTCTTTGTCAGTTCTTTTGGCTTGAAGCCTCTCAGTCTCAGCGCGTTTGTCACTACGCAAATTGAGCTCAGGCTCATTGCGATTGTGCCGAACATCGGCTGCATCTGCCAGCCGAGTAGTCCGTAGAAAGCTCCCGCCGCAAGCGGTATGCAAATCACATTATAGATAAACGCCCAGAAAAGGTTTTCCTTGATATTTCTCAGAACCGCCTTGCTGAGCTGAATGGTTGTGACTACGTCGCGCAGGTCGCTCTTAATCAGCACAATATCAGCCGAGTCAATCGCGATATCAGTACCCGCGCCGATTGCGATTCCGATATCAGCAGAGACGAGAGCGGGGGAGTCGTTGATTCCGTCGCCGACCATTGCGGTCGTGCCCTTGGCTTTGTACTGACTGATAACCTCTTCCTTCTGGTGCGGAAGTACCTGAGCGTAGGCTGTTTTGATGTCCGTTGCCTTCTGAATTGCCTGTGCCGTCTGCCTGTTGTCGCCTGTCAGCATAACGGCTTCAATCTCCATTGCGTCAAGCTCTGCTATTGCAAGCTTGCTCGACGGCTTGACTTTGTCCGCTACCGCGATTATTCCTATCAGTTCTTTATCATCTGAGAAGTAGAGGACTGTTTTGCCCTCGTCATATAATTCCTTTACAGAATTATAATCAACATTTATTCCTTTGCTTTCGATAAACTCTCTGTTACCCGAATAGTAAACCTGACCGCTTATTTCCGCGGAAATACCAAAACCTGTGTAGGATTTGAAATTCTCTGTATTTCTGAGCTCCGTCCTATCCTTTGCGTAGCTTACAACTGCCTTTGCGAGGGGGTGCTCTGAGCTGTTTTCGATTGAATATGCTATCGACAGAAAGTCGGATTTCTTTTCGATTATATCTGTAACCTCGGGCTCGCCCTTTGTAATTGTTCCTGTTTTGTCAAGAACGACTGTCTTGATTTTGTTTGCGGTTTCGAGCGCCTGAGCTGATTTTATCAGAATTCCGTACTGAGCAGCTTTGCCTGTTCCGACCATAATCGCGGTAGGAGTGGCAAGTCCGAGAGCGCACGGACAAGAGATTACCAGTACGGCGATTCCGAACGAAATAGCCTTATCAAACGGAGCTCCGAGTATAAGCCAGATTATGGTTGTGACTATAGCAATGCCGATAACAGCGGGAACGAAAACCGCCGCGACCTTGTCTGCAATTCTCGCGATAGGCGCTTTTGAGGTTGTCGCGTCCTCAACCAGCTTGATAATCTTTGACAGGGTAGTGTCGTCGCCTGTGTTAACCGCCTTAATCTTGATATATCCCGACGTCACGGTCGTTCCGCCTGTCACGCTGTCGCCGACGGATTTGTCAACAGGTATGCTTTCACCCGTAATCGCGCTTTCGTCGATACTGCAGTTTCCGCTGACAATCTCGCCGTCTACGGGTATGTTCATTCCGTTCTTGCAAATCACTACGTCGCCCGACAGAATCTCGTCGGTACTGATTTCAACCTCAGCGCCGTTTCTCTCGATTATCGCGGTTTTGGGTGTGAGCTTCACAAGCTTGCTGATTGCTGACGAGGTTTTGCTTTTGCTCTTGCTCTCAAGATATTTTCCGACGGTAATGAATGTGAGTATCATTGCCGCGGATTCGAAGTAATAGTGAATTCCCAGGCTGTTTGCCTGCATAATGTTCAAGCTGTTTATCGAAGCTAATACAAAGTTGTACAGGCTGTATGCTACTGAAATTCCCGCACCCAATGCGATGAGCGCGTCCATATTCGGGCTCAGACCGAGGATTGATTTGACTCCGCTCACAAAATACTTTCTGTTAAGTATAAGAATGGGGACGAGGAACAACATCTGAGCTATTCCTAACACGGTCATATTCTCCAAAAAGTCTATGTGAAGTCCGAACATATGGCTCATAGCTATAAACATCAGCGGTATGAGAAGTATTACGGACAGGATAAGCCGTTTTCTTGTCTTGTCGGAATCCTCGTCGTATTCAGAATTATCGCGTGAAAACTCCTTAGCTCCGTAGCCTGCGGCTTTCACAGCCTTTATAATAGTCTTATTATTGAGCTTTTCTTCATCAAAGCTCACGTCCATTGTATTCGCGAGAAGATTTACGCACACGATATCCACACCGTCAAGCTTATTGACGGCGTTTTCTACGTGCGCCTGACAGTTGGTACACATCATTCCGCTTACATTGAACTTCTGATTTTTCATATAATCACCCGATTAGTAATAACTAACCATATTTTAACATAAGCGTTTGTGATAGTCAATAATCAGCTTGCGTTTTTGAGCTGAAGTCTCAGCCTGTCGGCAATCATTGCAATAAACTCGCTGTTTGTGGGTTTTCCTCGGTCGTTGTGGATTGTGTAGCCGAAGTATGAGTTGAGCACGTCAACGTCGCCTCTGTCCCAGGCAACCTCAATCGCGTGGCGTATGGCTCTCTCAACTCTTGAAGAGGTTGTCTCGTACTTCTTGGCAACCCCGGGGTAGAGCTGCTTTGTCACGGCATTGATGATATCGGGTCTCTCAATCGACATAATAATCGAATCTCTGAGGTAGTTGTAGCCTTTGATGTGAGCAGGTACGCCGATTTCGTGCAGAATCTCCGTCACCTTGACCTCAAGTCCGTACTGCTCAAAGGTGGGGTGGTTGACCCTTCCGCGGTGCATCAGAGCAAGTATATCCTCGCATATCTGACGTATATTATACGGCTTTAATGCATAATAATTTGCTCCCTCGCTCATAATTGCCCTTTCAAGGTCGGGGCTGTTGAACGACGCGGTGACGATGATAACAGGCTTTTTGATGCCCTTTTGCTTGACCGAACGCATAACGCCGAGGCTGTCAAGTCTTGTCATAAAAAGGTCCATAATAATCACGTCGTAGGTCTTTTCCATTAACCGCAAAAGCACCTCCTCTCCGTCCTTGTTACAGAACTCGGGAATGATGTTATATCCCTTAAACACTGACATTTCTTCGTCATTGAAGGCAGCAGGGCTCTCTGTAATCAACAGTTTAATATTTTCGTTCATAGTTCATATCCTCCATAAAATTGATTGTGAGATTATACTACCATAAAGTAGTAAAATTGGCAATAGTTTCCAATTAATTTTTTTGAAAAAATTACAAAAAAATTAAAGCGTTGTTACCTTTTTCTAAAATTATATTCAATATGTTGTGGATTGTATGATTATTCGACACAATATATCGACGGCGTTTTTCGACTCAGGTATGTACCTCTGCCAAAAATGGCAGAGGCTTTAACCTTTTACGAGGTTTTCCGCAAGAATTGCGTAACCGCTTTGGCAGTCATCAAGGAATACGTGGGTCAGCGCTCCCGCAAATTTTCCGTTCTGGATAATCGGGCTGCCGCTCATACCCTGAACGATTCCGCCCGCAGCATTCAGAAGCTCTTCGTCCGTTATTTTTATAATAAGGTTTTTGTTTGAGTTTTTATAATCATTGTTTATCTGCGTTATTTCGATTTCATATTCCTTCGGCTTGCTTCCGTATACTGTTGTATAAAGCTCGGCTTTGCCTGTTTTAACCTCTTCTTTTGAAGCGACAGGGTAGACCTCGGACTTTTCGGGAATAATACTTAGACTTCCGTAAACTCCTATAGGAGTGTTCTCGGTCAGTCTGCCGATTCCTGTCCCCGAAAAATATCCGTTAAGTGTTCCTATATTATTGTTTTCGGATTTTGTGACGCTTGTAATATCCGCGCTCACAATCTCGCCGTTGTCGCTCTCCATAATGGAACCTGTGTCAATGTCGCAGATTCCGTGTCCGAGCGCTCCGTAGGTCATATTTTCGGGGTCATAATAACTTATTGTTCCGATTCCCGCACAGCTGTCGCGAACCCAGATTCCAGTGTAATACCTTTCGTCGCTGCTTTTTTCGGGCTTTATGGTTACTGTTTTATAGCAATCGTTTCGGATTATTTCGAGCTCGGTTTCTTTTCCCTTTGACTTGTTTATCTCACGGCTGAGCTCGTCGTTTGTCTTTACCGTCACACCGTTTACCTTTGTGATGATGTCGTTTGATTTCAGTCCTGCGTCCTTTGCGGGACAGGTTTCACCGTCTTTTCCCTCAAAGCTTTCGAGCCTTGTGACCAGAACACCCTTACAGTAGAGCTTCAGTCCGAAGGCTTCACCGCCGATTATTACGCTTTTTTCTGCGGCGTTAATATAAATTGATGAAAAAATTGACGTTATAATAATGATAAAAGCCGACAAAGAAGCTTTTATTTTTACTTTTTTTACCAAATTATCACCTCCTTTCAAATAACACTGTTATTTTTAGAAAAGATAGTGTATAATAAAATGGTAAACGCAAAATGAGAATTATTTATTTACAATGAATAGACAATAATAATATGCCGATTGAGTTTATTAGCATATTTTTTAAAATTTTCATTAATTTGAGGTATTTATGGTAGATGAAAAACTTCTTAAGCTGAGCCTCAGCGACCTTGAGGTCAAGGAGAGAGTCGAGCAGGGCTTGGTAAATATTAACGCCGACGCAAAGTCAAAGTCGGTTAAGCGCATAGTTTTTGACAACGTAGTCACGTTCTTTAATATGCTTAACCTTTTGTTCGCGGTTCTGCTCGTTTTGGTCGGCTCATATCGCGATATGCTCTTTATGGGCGTTGTTGTGACCAACACCATTATCGGAATTGTCCAGGAAATCCGTTCAAAAAAGGCTGTAGATAAGCTCTCAATCGTGGTTTCCAGCAGTGTGGACGCTCTGCGAAACGGCGAGCTTGTCAGGATTGACGCAGAGGAAATCGTCAGGGACGATTTGATTATCCTCAAATCGGGTATGCAGATTCCCTGTGACTGTGAAATCGTCGAGGGCTTCTGTTATGCTAACGAAAGCCTTCTTACAGGTGAAAGTGATTTGATAGAGAAGAACCCGGGGGATTCGCTTCTGTCGGGAAGCTTTGTGACCTCGGGTGAGGTTTATGTAAAAGTAAAGAGCGTCGGAGTTGACAGCTACGCGGCGAAGATTCAGCAGGAAGCCAAGGTTAACAAAAAGGTCAATTCCGAGATAATGCGTACCTTGAACAAGATTATTACATACTGCTCAATAGCGCTTTTCCCGATTGGTATCGCGCTCTACGTCAATCAGCACTTTATCAATCATATGTCGGTCAAGGAGAGCGTTACGGGAATCGTCGCCGCGCTTATCGGTATGATACCCGAGGGACTGATTCTCCTTACCAGTACAGTTCTGGCGGTAGCGGTTATCAGACTTTCACGTAAGAACGTGCTTGTTCAGCAGCTTTTCTGTATCGAGACTCTTGCGCGCGTTGACGTGCTCTGCCTTGATAAGACGGGCACAATCACAACAGGTGATTTAGAGGTCGAGGAGATTATTGAGCTTGACAAGTCCGTCGATAATAATATGGTTCTGAAATCCCTCGCAGAATGCGCTTTTGATAGAAACAGTACCCTGAGCGCCATTGATTCGTATGTTAATTGCGATTACATAAAGGCGACAGAGGTTATTCCGTTTGCTTCCGAAAAAAAGTGGTCGGGAGCTATGCTCGAGGACGGCAGAAGCTACGTACTCGGAGCGGCTGAGTTTATTTATAAGGATAATTCTAATAAAGAATTATTTGATAAGATTAATTCAATAGACCGCACCTTCCGCGTCGTCACTCTCTCATACAGCGACAGCGAGTTTAAGAACAAGGACACGCTGCCCGAAAGCCTCAAGCCCTCGGCGCTCGTAATTATCAAGGATAAAATCCGCGATAATGCCGACGAGACAATCAGATACTTTACGGAGCAGGGCGTTCAGCTCAAGGTTATTTCAGGCGATAATAACAAAACCGTCGAGCAAATCGCGACCGTTGTCGGTGTTCCGAACGCTTCGGCTTCGGTCGATGCCACTACGCTTGATACAGACGAAAAGGTCAGGGAAGCGGTCGAGAAATACGCGGTTTTCGGTCGTGTCACTCCTCAGCAGAAAAAGAAATTTGTCTGCTGTCTGAAAGAAAACGGTCATACTGTAGCAATGACAGGCGACGGCGTCAACGACGTTCTGGCTCTGAAGGAAGCCGATTGCAGTATCGCCGTGGCTTCGGGCTCGGACGCGGCAAAGAACATCGCTCAGCTTGTGCTCACGGACAACGACTTCTGTCATATGCCCGAGGTTGTCGCAGAGGGCAGACGCTCTATCAATAACATTCAGCGAAGCGCGTCGCTCTTTATCGTAAAGACGATTTACGCAATAATTCTTGCGGTAGCTTTTATCTTTATCAACTACAGCTATCCTTACAAGCCGCTTCAGATGTCGTTCCTCAATGCCTTTATTATCGGTATTCCGTCATTTGTGCTTGCGCTCCAGCCCAATCATAACCGAATTAAGGGCAAGTTCCTTAAAAACATCTTTATGCGCGCCTGGCCTGGTTCGTTTATGGTTTTGTTAAATATTTTTACGCTGTTGTGCTTTAAAGACAGATTTACTCACGCTGAGTTCTCCACAATGGTCGTTATCCTGACCGCGCTTGTCGGAGTTCTGACGGTAATACGTCAGAGCCTGCCGCTCAATCCGTTGAGGATAAGTCTGATTGTCTTTATTGTAACCTGTCTGAGCGTGGGAATCCTCTGCTTCGGCTGGTTCCTCAGACTTGTTCCGCTCTGTTGCTTTGATTTGATTTTACTGTTGATTTTGGCGGCGATAACCGTTATATTATATAATGTAATATATAACATCAGCCAGATGTTTAATAAGGACACTTGATATGAAAATGAATGTAGGCGAGGGCTTCGGAGAGAAGCTCAAAAAGGATATAGGGAAAAGGTACCTTTCGAGCGGTCAGAAGCTCGGCGGAGAGGTAAATGGCGACAAAGTCAGGCTTTGTATAGTTGACGACCACGGCAAACGCTCAAACTTTCTGACGAGAGTATTCTACGGAAGGCTCGAGGGAAAAGCGCTTGTCGGAAGTATCAGAATAAGCAATTACGCTCTTATTCTCCTCGGCGTTCTGCTGGGTTTCTGTATTGAAAACATAATCGCTACCACAATCACGGGAAGCCTTTCGGCACTCATATTCCCGATTATCATTATAATTTGCGAAGCAGTTTATTTCTTTATGTTGAAAAGAATTTCCGCCGAAAACGACGGACTGTTGATGAAGTATTTAGAGGAAAGCGTAATTGAAGATTAAGATTCCAAAGGACGTAAAAAAGATACTTGATACTCTTTACCAGAACGGCTATGAGGCGTTCATCGTCGGCGGCTGCGTTCGCGATTCCATTCTGGGGATTGAGCCCAACGACTGGGATATCGCGACCTCGGCAAAGCCCGACGATATCATAAGAGTATTTAATAACTACAAGCTTATTAAGATAGGGCAGGAGCACGGCACAATCGGAGTACATATGAATTCCGTCACCTACGAGGTCACAACCTACAGAGTTGACGGAGATTATTCCGACAGCCGTCACCCCGATTCAGTCAGCTTTACCGACAGGATTGAAGATGATTTGTCGCGCCGCGACTTTACCGTTAACGCTATGGCGTATAACGACAGGGTAGGTCTAGTCGACCCGTTTAACGGAGAGATTGACCTCAGGTATAAGGCACTCAGATGCGTCGGCGAACCCGACACTCGCTTTGACGAGGACGCTTTGAGGATTCTCAGGGCGATTCGTTTTGCTTCTGTTTATAATTTCAGCATTGAGGGCGCAACCTCAAACTCGATTATGAGAAAAAGGCTTTCGCTCCATAATATAGCGGTTGAGAGGATTTCAAGCGAGTTCAACAAGCTCCTTTGCGGTGAGAACGTAAACTTTATCCTCAGACGTTACAAGGATGTAATCGCTGTGTTCTTTCCTGAAATTGTCTCGGCGTTTGACTGTGAGCAGAACACTCCGCACCATAACAAAACCGTCTGGAGACATACCACCGCGGCAGTTTCAGCGGTTGAGAACACACTGCTTCTGCGAATGGTAATGTTTCTGCACGATATCGGCAAGCCGCTTGCGCTCAGAACCGACAGCAACGGCAGAGACCATTTCAAGGGTCACAATCATTTCAGCGCCGTGCTCGCAAAGAATTCGCTCGAAAGGCTGCATTATCCGAGCAAGTTTATCGAGGACGTTGTCACGCTTATCGAGTATCACGACGTCAGATTCTCGGATAACCGCAAGCAGATAAAGCACGTGCTCAACAAAATCGGCACGGAGAATTTTGAGAATCTGATGAAGATTCAGAGAGCGGATATTTCCGCTCAGTCAAAGTATATGCGTGAGCAGAAGCTGCTTAATCTGAGCACCGCGGAGCGTGTGTACCGTGAGATAATCGAAAGCGGAGAGTGCTATTCGCTCAAAACTTTGGCAATCACAGGCTCAGATTTGATTCACCTCGGAGTAAACGAGGGAAAGTATATAGGCAGAATTCTCGAGTTTCTGCTTGACAGCGTAATTAACGGAGAGCTCGATAACGATAACGTAGAGCTCAAAAAAAGCGCTCTGGAGATGTATAACGAAATAACAGCAGATAGCTGACGCTATCTGCTGTTTCTCATTTCTCTGAAAAATTGTTTTATAAGCCCCGAGCATTCCTCCTCGAGGATTCCGCCCGTAAACTTTGGTCGGAAATTGTTTTCCGTTTCCAGAAGGTTTATGTAGGAGCCGCAGGCTCCGTTTTTTATGTCGTAGGCTCCGAAGTAAACCTCGGGGATTCTCGCGTTAACTATAGCTCCTGCACACATAGGGCAGGGCTCAAGCGTCACATAGAGCTTGCATTCCCAAAGCCGCCAGCCTCCGAGCCTTTCACAAGCCTTGTAAATCGCTTCGGTCTCAGCGTGAAAAAGCGCGTTCTTGCCAGTCTCACGTCGGTTCATAGCCGTGGAGATAATCTCGTCGCCTTTGGTGATAACCGCGCCTATCGGCACCTCGCCGAGACGGTAAGCCTGTCTGGCTTCCTCGAGCGCAAGCCGCATAAAATCTTCGTTAGTCATATTCTTTAACCTTATATCAATGCGAGCGTTGAAACGGTGTTAACCGTAACAATCACAATAAACAGTATCATTCCAGCGTTTCCGACAAACGCGCCCATAAGGTCGGGATAGGGGTATTCCTTCCTGCGCTCAAGCTTGAAGAACTCCCTGTCCTTACTCAGAACAGCGGCAGAGATAATCGCCAGAACAAAAACCACAAGCAGGAATAATACATAGATAACATTCAGCGCGTTTTCTTCCATAACCTTATTGCTTTTCAGAATATCAAAAAGAACGCTTCTGAAGTTAACAACAAAGTGAATAAACATCGCGGGCAGTATAGATTCACATTTAACCGTAACAAATGCCGCAGCCAGACCTACGATGAACGCAAAGGGGATTTGCACGATGTTTTCGTGAATCATTCCGAAGAGCACCGACGACATCAGCACAGCGAAGCCGTCGCCGTATTTTCTGAGCTTGCCGAGGATGATTCCTCTGAACACAAATTCCTCCGTAAGCGGCGGAACAACCGCAACGGCGATGATACTGAGAATGTTTTCAATAGGTGTGGCTGTATCCTCGGTAAAGCTGATTGTGTTTTCCAATCCGAAAACAGAGAAGCTCTGCTGAACCCAATCGGCGACATAATCGGCGATAAAGGCTGTGCAAAGTCCAATCATAATCAGCGGAACGGCTCTTCTGAGCTTAACCCATCTGACGGTTATCAGGCTGTTGAGGTCGGATTTTGACATCCAGCAGTAAAACAAGCCTGTCAGAAACATACAGGAGACGGACACCAGCATCTGCAGCATAAGCATAGCCGTTGTGTCAAAGTATTTATACAGCGGATATACGATTATCGCGGCGAGCACAGCCATACTGAGGGTGATTGTGAACACCAGAAAGCCGATACCGCTGAACGTTTTGCGTATATGTTTTTTAGTCATATAATCCATATTATCACATCCGCTAAAATTCTATCATAATAAACCGCTTAAATCAAGCCAAAATAAACGCTCTAAATGGTTACATTCTTTTTACAAAAATTGACAGTTATATCTTTAAAGATTATACTTTAAAATAGCATATAATAATTAGGATAACTATGTCCTGATTGACTTTGTCGGCTGATTATGATAAAATATTATGAAATATACCTATGGAGGTATCTATGAACACAGCTATTATTCTTGCGGGCGGAGTAGGCTCGAGAATGGGCGTTGACCGTCCCAAGCAGTACCTTATCGTAAAGGACAAGCCAATCATCGTGTATTGTCTCGAGATTTTCGAGAAGCACAAGAACATCGACAATATCGTAATTGTCGTAAGCGACGAGTGGAAGGACTATGTTAAGGAGAATGTCGAGAAATTCGGCATTTCGAAGGTTTGCGGTTATGCTCCTGCGGGAGAGACACGTCAGCACTCAATCTTTAACGGTCTGAAATCCACCGAGGAGAACGCTCCCGACACTAACGTCGTCATCATTCACGACGCGGCGCGTCCGCTTGTGTCCGATAAGATTATCGACGACTGTATCACAGGCGCGGTTGAAGAGGACGGAGCTATGCCCGTTATCTCTGTCAAGGATACTGTTTATCTCAGCAAGGACGGCAAGTCAATCGACAGCCTTCTCAAGAGAAGTGAGCTCTATGCGGGACAGGCTCCCGAGAGCTTTGATTTCAGAACATACCTCAATATACATAATTCCGTTACTGATGAGGAAATTGCCGCTACTGCGGGCAGCAGTGAAATCGCTTATCGTCACGGTATGAAAATCCGCCTTGTAGAAGGCAGTGAAAGAAATTTCAAAATTACAACAATAGAAGATTTAGAAACATTTGAAACAATTATCAATTCCTGAACGGAGGGAGACAAAATGGAAACAATGAAAGCCAGAGTGCTGCGCGCTGTAGGAGATTTAAGATATGAGGATTATCCCATTCCCGAGCTCAAGCCCGATGAGGTATTATTAAAGGTAAGAGCTTGCGGAATCTGCGGTTCCGATATCCCCAGAATTTTTGTAAACGGCACCTACCACTTCCCGACAATTCCCGGTCACGAGTTTGCGGGCGAGGTTGTAGCGGCAGCGTCCAAGGAAAACGAGCACCTTATCGGCACACGCGCCGCGGTGTTCCCGCTGATTCCCTGCAGAAAGTGTACAAGTTGCAACAAGGGCGTATATGAAACCTGCAAGAGCTATGATTACCTCGGCTCTCGTTCCGACGGCGCTTTTGCTGAGTATGTACGAGTTCCCGTTTGGAACCTCGTTCCTATTGCCGACAACGTTTCCTTTGAGGAAGCTGCTATGGCTGAACCGACAGCCGTTGCTCTTCACGCTCTCAGACGCGCAGGTATTGAAATCGGCGACACCGTTGTTATTTACGGTCCAGGTACAATCGGTATGCTCATTGCTCAGTGGGCGAAGGCTTGGGGCGCAGGCAAGGTTCTCCTCGTCGGTACCGATATGAATAACTATGAATTTATCGAAAGCTTAGGCTTCTATGATTACTTCAACGCTTCCCACGGCGACCCCATCGAGTGGGTTATGGAGCAGACAAACGGCAGCGGCGCAGACGTAGCTATCGAAGCTGTAGGTATCGCCGTAACCGCAGGCAACTGTCTTGACAGCGTTGCTTCGGGCGGTAAGGTTATCTTTGTAGGTAATCCGCACGGAGATTTTACATTCCCGCAGAACACCTACTGGCAGATTCTCAGAAAGCAGCTCAAAATCTTCGGTACCTGGAACTCTGCGTATAATAACACACCTCAGAGTGACTGGAACATAGTTGTTAACGCTATGTCGTCAGGCGCCGTTAAGGTTAAGCCTCTTATCACTCACAAGTTCAGCCTTGAGGATATGGACAAGGGTCTTGAGATTATGAAAGAGGGCAAGGAATTCTACAGTAAGGTAATGGTCGTTTTAGACTAAAGGTTTGTTATGGCAGGATTACTATCACCGTCCGTAATGTGTGCGGATTTGTTAAATCTTAACGATGAAATCAAAAAGCTCGATTCCCTCGGAGTAGAGTATCTTCATATTGACTTTATGGACAACAAGTTTGTCCCGAACATAACCTTCGACACCAATATGGTCAGAAGCTTCAAGAAGCCTATGAAGAACATTAAGCGCGATATCCATATTATGGCGTTCGAACCCGAAAAGTTCTTTGACGCTATGGAAATCGGCGAGGGCGATATGGTTTCGTTCCACTATGAAGCGAGCGACGACGCTCACGCTGTTATAGCGGAGCTCATAAAGCGAAACGCGAAGCCTTGTATCGCAATAAGCCCCGATACTCCCGTTGAGGTTGTAAAGGACTTCCTCGACGAGGTTTACGCTGTGCTTCTTATGACGGTTTACCCGGGATTTGCGGGTCAGCCGATGGCTCCGGGCAGTATGGAGCGTCTCTCCGAGCTCAGGGAGATTATTGACAAATCAGGTAAAGATGTATTGATTGAGGTTGACGGTCACGTCAGCTGGGATCATTGTGAGGAAATGAGGGAGAGAGGAGCTGACATTTTTGTCGCAGGTTCTTCCTCGGTATATGGTAAGGATTATCCTCTCGACGAGGCTGTTCCCAGGTTCTACAGCCTTGTTAAATGATTGTTTTTGGGGGACTATGGAGTGAAATATAAACTTAAGTTTAACAGTATAATCATTGAAAAGCAGAAGTTTACCGTCAATGTTTCGGGCGAGTTTATTGACCCGTCAATTGACAGCCGCTGCCTTTCAACTCCTAAGGTTATATTCTATTTTGATAACGGCAGGGAAGACAGACGTATTCCGCTTGTTGTAAAGTATTCTGACATCACGCGTGTCGACGGCAAGATTCTTTTCTGGGGCGAATATATCTATCGTCTCGATTATCTCTTCTGGGACACAAGAGGCAAGGGCTTGCCCTTTGATATGTATATCAACTTGAGCTTTGCCGATTATTACGAGGAAAAGGTCAAGCTCGACCTTACGCCTTCGGAGCTTATCGAAGACCATAAGCTCTACGAGTTTGAGAACAAGGGCGACCACTTCACCTTCACACCCTTGCCCAAGAAGATAAGAAAGAATCATTATCTTCACATTCTCGTTGCAAAATTTGATTTTCTGTTAAAGATTCTTGCGTTTTTGGTTTCTATTCCGCTTATCCCGATTTATCTGATAATGGGACTGCTCACCTTTACAGGCTTTATAAATATGCCGAAGAGAATAGAGTCCGAGAACAAGCTCCAGCGACTGTTCACTTATGTATTGCTTAGAATTTCAAGAGTATGCCGTGAGAACTTCTCAATGGTACGCTTGAAGAGAAGCAAGATTAAGGGTGCTTACAGACGCAGAAAGAGAAAGAAAATTCAGCCCAACAAGATTACTTTCTATTCGGCACGCCGCGAGGAGCTTTCGGGTAACTTTGAGTTCGTATACAACAAGCTCAAGGACGACCCCAACCTCGATATCCAGTTCCTTTATAATACGAACACCTTCAGATTTATGACGCGCAAGCAGATTAAGGAATTTGCCGATGCCTGCGCTACAAGTAAGGTTATCGTGCTTGATGAGTTTACACCTCAGATTCATCTGATTAACACCAAGCCCGAAACCAAGATTATCCAGCTCTGGCACGCTTGCGGAGCGTTCAAGACCTTCGGCTTCACACGTCTCGGTAAGCCCAAGGGCTCACCTCAGGCTACAAGAATGCACCGTTCCTACGATTATGTAACCGTAAGCTCCGAGTACTGCAAGAAGTGCCATTCCGAGGGCTTCGGTATCCCGACAGAGAACGTCGTTCCCACAGGTATCGCGAGAACCGATATCTTCTTTGATGAGGAATATAAGCAGAACTTTATCAAGAAGTTCTACAAGGAATATCCCAAGCTCAAGGATAAGAAGATTATCCTTTTCGCTCCCACATTCCGCGGAGATGTTAAGGAGAGCGCGTACTATCCGATGCAGCTCTTTGATATCAACGAGGTTTGCGAGAGCCTCGGCGATGAATACGCTATCATCATCAAGCATCATCCCTTCGTAACAGAGAAGCACGAAATCCCCGAGAAGTACGCAGACAGAGTTATCGATTTGTCCGATAACACCGAGATTAACGACCTGCTCTTTATCTCCGATGTTATCATCACCGACTACTCTTCTCTCGTGTTTGAGGCTTCTATCCTCAACATTCCCATGCTTTTCTACGCTTACGACCTTGAGACCTACATCAAGGAGAGAGACTTCTACTTTGACTTCAAGCTCAATATCCCCGGTAAGATTTGCACATCTGTCTACGCCTTGATCGACGCAATCAAGAACGAGGATTACGAAACCGAGAAGATTGACAGGTTCAGAGAGATGTTCTTTGATAAGCTTGACGGCAAGTCCTCAGAGCGTATCGCTCAGCTTATTTACGACGCGCTTGAATAATTTTCAAAAATTGCTTGACAATTCAATATTTCTGTTATATAATAATTCGGTAAAATAAAGAAAAGCGGTAACGCTTTCACCTGCGGGGTTCCGTCTGCGCGGGTCAATACATTAAACTGAGTTTATTATGTGTTGTAACGCGGACGGTATTTCGTCCGCGTTTATTTTATTATTTTATACTATGGAGGTGCTTTGTTATCAGCAAGCATGAAATTCAGATTAACGAGGATATCCGCGACAGCGAGCTTCGAGTTATCGGCGCAAGCGGTGATCAGCTCGGAATTATGTCGGCAAAGGAAGCTCTTGATCTGGCGGCTAAGGAAGACCTTGATCTCGTAAAGATTGCTCCTCAGGCAAAACCGCCTGTGTGCAAGATTATGGATTACGGTAAGTACAAGTTCGAACAGGCGAAAAGGGAAAAGGAAGCCCGCAAGAATCAGAAGATTATCGATACCAAGGAAGTTCGTCTTTCACTCAACATCGATACTCACGATTTCAACACCAAGCTCAACAACGCTATCAAGTTCTTGAAGCACGGTGACAAGGTAAAGGTTTCCATCCGTTTCAGGGGACGTGAAATGGGTCATTCCGAATTCGGATATGATATTATGAATCGTTTTTCCGAGGCGTGCGCAGAGTACGCGTCGATAGCTAAGCCTGCTAAGCTTGAGGGTCGTAACATGCTTATGTTCCTGGCACCGAAGCAGTCAAAGTAATTAAAGTTAAGGAGGATAAATATTATGCCCAAAATTAAAACTCACAGCGGAGCTAAAAAGCGCTTTAAGCTCTCTAAAAACGGTAAGGTTATTCGCGCTCACGCTAACAAATCCCACATTCTTAACAAGAAGACCAGAAAGCGCAAGAGAGGTCTCCGTCAGACAGTATGCGCTGACAAGACCAATGTGGCTCAGATCAAGCGTCTGATTCCTTATAAATAATTTCTTGTAATTTCTAACTAAACGGAGGTAATAAATATGGCACGAGTTAAAGGCGCAATGGCTACTCGCAAGAGAAGAAAAAAGGTTTTAAAGCTCGCTAAGGGCTATTTTGGTTCTAAATCAAGACACTTTAAGATGGCTAAACAGGCCGTTATGAAGTCCGGCAACTATGCTTACATCGGACGTAAACAGAAGAAGAGAGATTTCCGTCGTCTTTGGATTACACGTATTTCCGCAGGCTGCAAGGCTAACGGCGTGAACTACTCCACATTTATGAACGGTCTCAAGAAGGCAGGCGTTACACTTAACCGTAAGATGCTCTCCGAAATCGCTATTTCGGATCCCGCAGCTTTCGCTTCTCTCGTTGAGACAGCTAAATCGGCTAAATAATTAAAACGTAAATGCGTTTGGATTTTTTCCAAACGCTTTTGCTATTTTGGTGATAATATGAAACACATTACCGCTAAGGACAACCCTACGCTCAAATTCATACAAAAGCTCCTCAAATCCGCCAAATTCCGACGCGAAAGCTCAGCCTTTGTGTGTGAGGGAAAGAGGCTCTGTGAGGACGCGCTTCTTTCGGGTTGTGAAATTAAATCACTTGTAGTCTCGGATACGGCTCTTGACAAATACAGTGATTTAACAGAGAAAATAAGCCAAAAATCCGAAGAAGCAATAGTTTTGCCCGACAGCTTATATGCAAAGATTTCCGACACAAAAACACCTCAGGGCATACTTTGCGTAATAAAAACTCTTGACAATCCCTCTCTATTTGATAAAATAAAATGTAACGGTAAATTTTTGGCACTTGATAATATTCAGGATCCCGTCAATCTCGGCACCATTTTGAGGACTGCCGAGGCTTTCGGCATTGACGGTATTATCCTTTCGTCCGACTGCTGCGATATATACTCGCCAAAGGTTGTCAGAGGCAGTATGGGAGCCGTGTTCAGGCTTTCATATACTATTGTCGATTCCGTTGAGAGTTTTCTGAACTCCTACAGGGATATCAACTCCTTTGCCGCAGTCGTAGACCGAAACGCCGAAAAGCTCACCGATATCAGCTTTGACGGTTCCTGCGTAGTATGCATAGGAAACGAGGGCAACGGTCTCAGGCGGTCTGTTATCGGCGCTTGCGGCAAAGCCTTTACCATTCCGATGAACGGCAGAGCCGAAAGCCTTAACGCGGCTATCGCGTCAAGCGTAATAATGTGGGAAATGGTTAAATGAGTAATATAAGGTACTGGATTTGGCTTTCACAGGCTATAGGCTACTGTACCACTCGGTACAAGCAGCTTGTAGAGCTGTATTCTGACACGGATATTTTTTTCGAAGGTGGAGAGCCCGAATGGAGACTTTCGGGGCTCTTTACGAATGCGGAAATATCCAAGCTCAATTCCACACCTTTGACTGTCGCTGATGAGATTATCTCAAAGTGCAACAAGCATTGCTTTGAGATTCTGCCTATCGACAGTCCCTATTATCCCAAATGCCTTTATAACATCGACAATCCGCCCGCGGTAATCTATATCTGGGGCGCTTTGCCTGATATCGACGACAGACTTTCTATCGGCGTAGTCGGCACCAGGAAAGCGTCGATGTACGGCATAAGGTCCGCGCATACTATTTCTTATGAGCTCGCAAAATGCGGAGTAACCATAGTAAGCGGCGGAGCGTTGGGAATCGATACCGCGGCTCATATGGGCTGTCTTGCCGCAGACGGCGTGACAATTGCCGTTTTAGGCTGCGGCATTAACTATGATTATCTGCGTGAAAACCGCAAAATGCGCAGCGACATAACGTTCCGCGGTGCTGTTGTGTCTGAGTATCCGCCCGACACGGAGCCCTATTCATTCCACTTTCCGCAGCGCAACCGCATTATTTCAGCCTTTTCAGACGGCATTTTTGTAGTAGAGGCGGGAGCCTCAAGCGGAGCGCTGATTACTGTGAATTCAGCGCTCGAGCAGGACGCGTCCAAGAAGATTTTCGCGCTCGCGGGACCTGTTGACCCGCATTTCTACGGTTCCAACCGTCTTGTTAAGGACAGGGTAGCCACGCTCGTTACCGATTACAAGGATATCCTCGACGAGTTTGATAACCTCTATGTTTCCGAGGAAATTGCTCCCGAGCTCTCTGCTACCAATGAGAGGGTAAAGGTAATCCCGATAAAGGGAAAGGCTCCCGACAACATCAACGGTCTCAAAACGGACGACCTCTCCGAGCTTCCCGTTCATAAGGAGAACCTCGGCTTATCAGAGGACGAAAGTGCCGTTTATTACGCTATCGGCAACGAGCCCGTTCACATCGATAAAATTGCAGAAATCACAGCTCTTCCGATTTTCAAGATATCCTCAATACTCACAATGCTTGAAATCAAAAAGCTTATCAAATCCACTCAGGGAAGAAGCTATGTATTAATATAATTTGGAGGTACTATGTCTAACTTAGTAATTGTTGAGTCGCCTGCAAAGGCAAAAACAATCAAGAAATACCTTGGTAAGGATTACGACGTAATCGCTTCTATGGGTCACGTTCGTGACCTTCCCAACGCGAGACTCAGCGTTGATATCAAGAACAACTACGAGCCCAACTATACCATTATCAAGGGTAAAGAAGCGCTCGTTAAGGATATTAAAAAGCAGGCGGAAGACTCCGACAAGATTTTCCTCGCAACCGACCCTGACCGCGAAGGTGAAGCCATTTCCTGGCACTTGGCATATATTCTCGGTCTTGACCTAAACGACGCCAACCGTGTTGAGTTCAACGAAATCACAAAGGCAGGCGTCAACAACGGTATGAGCTCGCCCAGAAGCATTAACCTCAATCTCGTTAACGCTCAGCAGGCCCGCCGTGTTCTTGACCGTCTTGTGGGTTACAAGCTCAGTCCGTTCGTATCCCAGAAAATCAGACGTGGTATGTCCGCAGGACGTGTTCAGTCCGTAGCAGTCAGAATTATCGTTGACAGGGAAGAGGAAATCCGTGCTTTCAAGCCCGAGGAATACTGGTCAATTGACGCGAAGTTTATCCCCAAGGGCTCCAGAAAGTCTTTCCCCGCTACTCTCTATTTAGGCAAGGACAAAATCGGTACTCAGGCAGAAGCAGAGAAGATTCTCAGCGAGCTTGAGAACGCAGAATATAAAGTAGCGAGCGTAAAGCACGGCACCCGTAAAAAGTCACCTGCACCTCCGTTTATCACATCAACCTTACAGCAGGAGGCTTCGCGTAAGCTCGGCTTCCAGTCAAGACGTACAATGAAGGTTGCTCAGGAGCTTTATGAGGGCGTAGAGATCGACGAGCTCGGAGCTACGGGTCTTATCACATATATGAGAACCGACTCGCTCAGAATCTCTAACCAGGCAATAGGCGAGGTAACCGATTATATCGGAAGCCATTTCGGCGAAAAATACCTTCCCTCAAAGCCCAGAATGTTCAAGTCGCGTTCAAACGCTCAGGACGGTCACGAAGCTATCCGTCCCGCTATGCCGTCGCTTGAGCCCGATAAAATCAAGCACAACCTCACAACCGACCAGTATAAGCTCTATAATCTTATCTGGAAGCGTTTTGTCGCTTCCCAGATGTCCGACTGCGTTCAGAAAACAACCAGAGCGGATATCGAGGGCAACGGTTATATTTTCAAGGCTTCGGGTTATACCGTAGATTTTGACGGCTTTACAATGCTTTATACCGAGAGCAAGGACACAGCTGAGGAAAAATCCCTCGAGCTTCCTTATCTTGAAAAGGATATGTCAGTCCGCAAAAAGGAAATTGTGCCCAATCAGCATTTTACTCAGGCACCGCCGAGATATACCGAGGCTTCCCTCATCAAAACTCTTGAGGAAAACGGTATCGGCAGACCTTCGACCTACGCGGCTACTATCTCGACAATCACAAGCCGAGAGTATGTCAAGCGCGAGAGCAAGACACTCGTTCCCACAGAGCTCGGCGAAGCTATGGTCAAGCTGATGAAGGAGCGTTTCCCGAAAATTGTCAACCTCAAGTTCACAGCTCAGATGGAGCAGAGTCTCGACACAGTCGAGCACGGCGAGGTTGAGTGGAAGGCGCTTATTGACGACTTCTACAAGGATTTCGAGAAAACTCTCGCAAAAGCCAAGACCGATATGGACGGCGTAAAAATCCAGCTCGAAGAGGACAAAACCGACATTATCTGCGAGAACTGCGGACGTAATATGGTCATCAAGGTCGGCAGATTCGGCAAGTTCATCGCCTGTCCGGGATATCCCGAGTGCAAAAACGTAAAGAAGTACGTCCAGAAGCTCGGCATCAAATGTCCCAAGTGCGGCGACGGCGATGTTATCATCAAGACAACCAAGAGAAAGACAATTTTCTACGGCTGCAGCAACTATCCCAAGTGCGATTTCGTATCGTGGAACGAGCCTGTAGATGAGAAATGTCCGCAGTGCGGCGAGGTTCTGTTCAAGAAAAAGGGCAAGAAGCAGATGCTCTTCTGCGCGAACAAGGACTGCGGCTACGAGAAAGCAATTAAGTGATGTTTATTAATGTAATCGGCGCTGGTCTCGCGGGCTGCGAGGCTGCGTATCAGATAGCAAAGCAGGGAATAGAGGTTCGTTTGTTTGAAATGAAGCCTCAGAAAAAGAGCCCTGCGCATAAATCAGACCTTTTCTCGGAGCTTGTCTGCTCCAATTCCTTCAAGGCGGACAGAGCGAGCTCGGCGGCTGGTCTTTTAAAGGAAGAAATGCGCCTTCTTGATTCACTGCTGTTAAAGGCGGCGGACACGGCGCGTGTTCCAGCAGGCGGCGCTCTGGCGGTTGACAGGGATATTTTCGCGCAGTACGTGACGGATAATATCAAATCAAACCCGCTTATCACCGTAATCAGCGGAGAAGTGACCGAAATTCCCGACGGGGTTACGGTTATCGCAACAGGTCCATTGACCTCAGACGACTTCGCAAAGACAATTTACTCGAGGTTTTCAACAGCTCTGTCGTTCTATGACGCGGCGGCTCCGATTGTTACTCTCGACAGTATCGATATGAGCAGAGCGTTCTTTGAGTCACGATACGGCAAAGGCGACGGAACCGATTATCTCAATTGTCCTATGAACAAGGCGGAGTATGAGGTTTTCTATGAGGCGCTTGTTAACGCCGAAAGAGCTCCCGTTCACGACTTTGACGTCAGAGACCCCAAGGTTTACGAGGGCTGTATGCCGATTGAGGTTATGGCTCAGCGCGGTCACGACACCATAAGATTCGGTCCGATGAAGCCCGTGGGTCTCACAGACCCGAACACAGGTCACCGTCCGTGGGCAGTGCTCCAGCTCCGTAAGGAGAACTCGAACGGCACAATGTTCAATATGGTCGGATTCCAGACTAATCTGAAATTCCCCGAGCAGAAGCGTGTTTTCGGTTTGATTCCCGCTCTTAAAAACGCTCAGTTTGTGCGTTACGGCGTTATGCACCGCAACACCTTCCTCGACTCTCCGCGCGTTCTGAACAGCGATTACAGCGTAAAGGACGAGCCTCGTCTGTTCTTTGCAGGTCAGATAACAGGCGTTGAGGGTTATATGGAGAGCGCTTCTTCGGGTATTATCGCGGGAATTAACGCCGCGAGACGAGTTAAGGGTGAGTGCTCGCTTGAGCTTCCCTCAACCACAATGCTCGGCTGTCTCTCGTCATATATCAGCGACGAGAGTGTCAGGGACTTTCAGCCGATGGGCGCGAACTTCGGCATTATGCCCGAGCTTCAGAACCGCCCCAGAGATAAAAAGGAACGCGGACAGGCTTATGCCGACCGTTCGCTTAATGATTTGAAATTATACTTAGAAAGCGTGAGATTATGAGGATAATAGTTGACGCAATGGGCGGCGATAACGCCCCTCTCGAAATTATCAAAGGCTCAATTGAAGCAAAAGCCGAGTACGGTATCGACATTACTCTCGTCGGCGACGAGGCTGTCGTTAAGAAATGCGCGCTCGACAACGGGCTCGATATTTCCGATATGCAGCTCGTTCACGCAAGCGAGGTTATCGCGACCGACGAGGACGCTGACGCTGTTCTCAAGAAAAAGCCCGACAGCTCGCTCGCTGTTTCTATGCGCCTTTTATCGGAAGGTGAGGGAGACGCGCTCGTCAGCGCAGGCAACAGCGGCGCAATTTGCGTCGGCGGCACTCTCATAGTCAAGCGTATAAAGGGCGTAAAGCGCCCAGGCTTTGCTCCGATTCTTCCTCATTTTGAGGGCGGCTGCTTTATGCTTCTCGACGCGGGCGCAAACATTGATTCGCGTCCCGAAATGCTCTTGCAGTACGCCGTTATGGCTTCCGCTTATATGGAAAAGGTTATGAAGATAGACAAGCCCCGTATCGGTCTTGCCAACGTCGGAACCGAAGAGCACAAGGGCGGAGAGCTCCAGCACAAGACCTTTGAACTGCTCAAAAACTCGGGTCTCAACTTTATCGGCAACGTAGAGGGCAGAGACCTTCCCTCTGGAGTCTGCGACGTATTCGTATGTGACGGCTTCACAGGCAACCTCGTGCTCAAAACCTACGAGGGCGTTGCAAAGTCAATGCTCAAGAAGGTCAAGGAGCTGTTCTCAAAGAACGCCAAGAACAAGCTTGCCGCGGCTATGATTATGAAGGATTTGAAGGCTATGGCAAAGCAGTTTGACTATAACGAATACGGCGGAGCGCCTATTATGGGTACTGCAAAGCCTGTTTTCAAGGCTCACGGCAGCGCCAAGGCAAAGACCTTCAAAAATGCTATCAGGCTCACCAAAGAATATGTTGAGGCTGACGTTATCACTGAAATCTCAAAAGCGCTCAGCAAAAAGTAAGGTTTAGTTATGAAAGATTTTGAGAAAGCAATTGATTATACATTTAACAACAAAAGTCTGCTGCGCGAGGCTCTGACTCATTCCTCATACGCCAATGAGCACCGCGACAAGCATATCAGGCACAACGAACGTCTGGAGTTTCTGGGTGACGCCGTGTTGTCTATTGTTGTTGCCGATTATATCTTCAAAAACTGTCCGAATCTTCCTGAGGGCGAGCTCACAAAGCTGCGTTCGGCGCTTGTCTGTGAAAAGGCTCTTTATAAGTTCGGCAAGCAGATTGACCTCGGCAGTTATCTTTTCCTCAGCAAAGGTGAAAAGAACGGCGGCGGTGCCGACCGTCCGTCCATTGTATCGGACGCGTTCGAAGCCGTAATCGCTGCAATTTACCTTGACGGCGGTATCGAACCTGCCAGAAAGCACATTCTGAGGTTTGTTGTTCCCGAGGTTAAGAACCAGAACAAAAAGCCCTTCAAGGATTACAAAACAACTTTACAGGAAATTGTTCAGAAGAACCCGGGCGAAAAGATTGAATACAAGCTCGAGAGCGAATCGGGACCCGACCACGACAAGCATTTTGTTTTTCAGGTTCTGCTCAACTCGAACATCATCGGTCGAGGCGGCGGTCGAAGCAAAAAGGAAGCCGAGCAGAACGCGGCTCACGAAGCTTTGGAGTTGATGGGTTATTAAGCACAGTAACATAGCTCTGTTCATTCCGCACAACGGCTGTCCTCATCAGTGCTCGTTCTGCAATCAGAAGGAGATTACGGGTCAGACGTATCAGCCTGCGCCAAAGGACGTTGCAGATACCGTCAGACAGGCTGTGTCGGATTTGGGTGACAGAACCCAAAACGCGGAAATCGCATTTTTCGGCGGCAGCTTCACGGCGATTGACCGCGGCTATATGATTTCGCTTCTCGAAAGCGTTCAGCCGTTTATCGATAAGTTCTGCGGAATCCGCCTTTCAACCCGTCCCGATTATATTGACGATGATATATTAGTTCTTTTAAAGAAATATAATGTAACAACGATTGAGCTCGGAGCTCAGTCGATGGCAGACGAAGTCCTAACATTCAATCAGCGCGGTCATTCTTCCGACGACGTGAGAAAAGCCTCTGAGCTGATTAAAAGCTATGGCTTTAATCTCGGCTTGCAGATGATGACAGGACTTTACAAATCCGATTTCGATAAAGACCGATATACAGCGAATGAGTTTGTTAAGCTCCGACCCGACTGCGTCAGGATTTACCCGACTGTTGTTATGAAAAACACAGAGCTCGAAAAGCTTTATAAATCGAAAGTATATATTCCCTATACGCTCGACGAGTCCGTAGAGCTCTGCTCCGAGCTTATGACGCTGTTTTACGACAACAGCATTGACGTCATACGCGTCGGTCTGCACTACAGCGACAGCCTCAAATCAGGCGACGTTGCGGGCAACTATCATCCCGCATTCAAGGAGCTGTGCGAAAACAGGATTTTTCTGAATAATTTTTTAAAGCAGACAGAAGGTTTAGATTCAAAAGATGTTATTGTTACGGTCAATCCGTCCTCGGTTTCAAAATTCACAGGACAGAACCGTAAAAATTTGATTGAGCTTGAAAACTCAGGCTACAGAGTTAAGATAGAAAAAGACCGTTCCATTCCCAAATACGGTCTGAAAGTTAAGGATAACAGGTGATGAGATGCTGTTAAAATCCCTTGAAATTCAAGGATTTAAAACATTTCCGGATAAAACTAAATTAACCTTTGACACAGGTATGACCTCTGTCGTAGGTCCCAACGGCTCGGGAAAGAGTAACATCAGCGACGCTATCCGCTGGGTACTCGGCGAGCAGTCGCCCAAAAGTCTGCGCTGCTCCAAAATGGAGGACGTTGTATTCAACGGAACCGACGGACGTAAGGCTCAGGGCTACGCCGAGGTTACGCTTAACATCGAGAACAAGGACAGATTTCTGCAGTATGACGGCGACGATGTTGCGGTTACGCGCAGATACTTCCGCAGTGGCGACAGCGAGTACCTCATAAACGGCGCGCAAGTCAGACTCAAGGATGTTAACGAGCTGTTTATGGACACAGGTCTCGGTCGTGACGGTTACTCTATGATTGGTCAGGGCAAGATTGACAGCATCGTAGCTTCCAAGAGTGAGGACAGACGCGAAATCTTTGAGGAAGCCGCGGGAATCTCCCGTTACAGATACAAGAAGCTCGAGTCTGAGCGCAAGTTAAAACACACAGAGGACAACCTGTTAAGGCTCAGGGATATTGTAACAGAGCTCGAGGAACGCGTAGGTCCCCTCAAAACTCAGTCCAGAAAGGCTGAGAAGTTCCTTGAATACTCAGGCGAGAAGAAGGATATTGAAATTGCTCTCTGGGTAAACACGCTCAACAACTCCAACCGCGTGTTGAAGGAAGAGCAGGACAAAATCGAGATTTCACGCTTACAGCACTCAAAGGCTGACGAGGCTCTCGATAATATTCAGAAAGAGACAGAAGAAATCTACTTCAAGAACGGCGAGTTTGCCTCGGAGATTGAAAAAATCCGCGGTGAAATCAGCGACGTAACAGCTGAAATCAGCTCCAAGAAATCCTCGGTTTCCGTCGCAGAGAACGATATTCTCCATAACCGCGAGAACATAAACCGAATCAGCGAGGAAATCAAAAAGGTTGATACCGACGCCGAGGACGCGCTCAACAGCATTGAGGAAAAGCGCGCGAAGATTAAGGAGCTGGAGCTTCTTATCGCTGAGAAACAGGACGCTTACGACGATATTTCCGACAAGCTGAATGTGGTAAACACAGATTCAAGCAGAAGCGGCGATAAGATTCAGGAGCTCAGCGGAAAGCTCGCGTCTCTGACAGCTCAGTCGGCTGACGCAAGGGTCACAATGATGACGAGCGTATCGTCCGTTACCGAGCTACAATCCAGAATTGAAAATATTTTGAGTACAAACACGACAAGGCAGGAGCAGTACGAAACAACTCTTGAAATGTCGGAAAACTATAAAAAGCAGATTGACGAGATTACCGAGACCACAGACGGGCTCTCAAACTCACTCAAGGGTCTTGAGCTCAAGCTCGTTTCTCGTCAGAAAAAACGCGACCAGCTCAAGGCTGACGCGGATAATCTCAACCTCGACGCACAGCAGGCGTTAAGACGAGTTAAGCTGCTCGAGGATTTGGAGCGTAATCTCGAGGGCTTCTCATATTCCGTAAAGAAGGTCGTTCAGGGCTCCAAGGACGGCAGACTCAAGGGTATCAGAGGTCCTGTTTCAAGGATTATCGAGGTACCGTCCGAGTATACCGTTGCTGTTGAAATCGCTCTCGGAGCCGCAATGCAGAACATTGTTACGGCTTCCGATCAGGACGCCAAGGCGGCTATTGAGTTCCTTAAAAGGAGTGACGGCGGCAGAGCTACATTCCTTCCGATGAACACAATCAAGCCCAAGGAGCTTCACGAAAACAACCTTGACGATTGCTACGGATTCATCGGAATCGCTTCCGATTTGTGCAGCTGTAAGCCCGAATATGTAAATATTCTCAAATCGCTTCTCGGACGAATTGTAGTTGCCGAGGATTTGAACGCCGCGACGAGTATCGCCAAGAAATACGGCTATCGCTTCAAGGTTGTTACACTTGACGGTCAGGTCGTTAACGCGGGCGGTTCGCTCACAGGCGGCTCGCTCGGCAAAAAGTCGGGACTTCTTTCCAGAGCAAGCGAAATCAACGCAAACAAGAAAAAGGCTGACGCTCTTCTTAAAAAAGCCGAGGAAGCCTCAAAGCTCGCCGAAAAAGCAGTTTCGGAATTTACCGCTGTCGAGGCTGAAATCCTTGCCACCAGAGCCGACCTTTCAAACGCAAAGCAGGAACAGGTCCGTATTCTGACAGAAGCCAAGGCTTGCGAGAACGACTTACTCTCCAAGAAACAGGCTATCGAGGAAGCAGAACAGATTGTCGAAACCTGTCGCGAAAGAATCAACCAGTTCAAGATTGACGAGCGCAGAGCGAGAACCGAGCTCAACGATATCAACTCGGCTATCTCCGAATACGAAGCTCTTATTGAGGATATCACGGGCAGCCGTTCAAAGCTCACAGAACAGCGCGAGGAAATGAGCGAGCGCTTACAGAATATCCGCCTTGAAATTGTTACCGCAAAGAAGGATATCGAGAGCTACAACTCCGAAATCTCCTTTGCACTCTCAACCGAAGAGGGCAGAGGCAGCAGAAAGGCTGAGCTTCAGACTGAGATTGATAATTATAACAGCCTTATCTCAGAAACAGAAAGGCGAATTGAAGCCTTAAACAACGATATTAATAACCTTAACGAAAAGGTTAAAGCCTTAAATCTTCAGATTGAGGGCATAAATAATAAAAAGAGCGAGCTTGAAATCCGTTCGGGTGAGCTCAGAGCTCTTGAAAAGGACAAGAACAACGAACGCGAAGCGGCGGGTCGTGAGCTTGCCAGACTTGAAGAGAGACGAATCAATCTTCAGAAAGAGTATGACAATATTATTCAGAAGCTCTGGGACGAGTATCAGCTCACAAAGAACGAGGCGGAGCAGAACGCTGTCGAGATTGAAAATCTCACCACTGCACGCAGCCGCTTGAACGAGCTCAAGTCCAAAATCAGAAACCTCGGCAACGTAAACGTAGGCGCGATTGAGGAATATAAGGAAGTTTCCGAGCGCTACGAGTTTATGAGCAGACAGGTTGACGACGTGGAGAAGTCCAAGAAGGAAATCGAACGTCTGATTACCGAGCTCACAAAGCAGATGCGAGAGGAATTCATCGTCGCTTTTGAGCAGATTAACAGGAACTTCACCTACACGTTCAAGGAGCTCTTCGGCGGCGGTACGGCTTCACTTTCGCTTACCGACCCCGAGGATATTCTCACAAGCGGCATTGATATCATCGTACATCCGCCGGGCAAAATCGTAGTTCACCTCGACGCGCTTTCGGGCGGTGAAAAGGCTCTCGTCGCGATCGCCTTGTACTTTGCGATTATGAAGGTTCGTCCCGCTCCGTTCTGTGTAATGGATGAGATTGAGGCGGCGCTCGACGAGGTAAACGTAGACCGCTTTGCTCAGTATGTAAGGAGCCTTACAGGCAAAACTCAGTTTATACTTATTACTCACCGACGCGGAACAATGGAAGAAGCCGACGTTCTCTACGGCGTAACAATGCAGGACGAGGGCGTGTCAAAGCTTCTTGCGCTCAGAGCAAGCGAGGTTTCCGCAAAGCTCGGAATATAATTAAATGGAAGATGGTGTGAAGTTCACACTATTCAAATTGATATTGTCCGCTCAGTTTGTCCCTGAGGGACAACGAGCGATGACTGAATTTCCGTTTACGCCTTATCCGCCCACGATAAGGTCGTTTAGAATTTAATTATGTAGTTGTGGGCGGAAAGGCTATGGAAATTATGGGACTTTTCAGTAAAATTAAAGAAGGCTTAAAGAAAACCAGAGACGCGGTCGTCGGTCAGATTGACTCGATGCTCAAGTCCTTCACAAAGATTGATGAGGAGCTTTTTGAGGAGCTCGAGGAGCTTCTTGTAATGGGCGATGTAGGTATGGAGACTGCTCAGGATATCTGCGCAAAGCTCCGTGTCAAGGTCAAGGAGACAGGCACCACAGACCCCAACGAAATCCACAACCTTCTCCAGCAGGTTGTCGCAGATATGCTCACAGGCGGTCAGGAGCTCAAGCTCGACACAAAACCGTCGATAGTTCTCGTTATCGGTGTTAACGGCGTAGGAAAGACCACAACCATCGGTAAAATGGCAAACCGTTTCAGAAACGAGGGCAAGAAGGTTCTTCTCGCCGCAGCCGATACCTTCCGCGCCGCGGCAATTGACCAGCTCCAGATTTGGGCTGACAGAAGCGGCTGTGATATTATCAAGCAGAACGAGGGCAGCGACCCCGCGGCAGTTGTTTTTGACGCAATCTCGGCTGCTAAGGCAAGAGGAGCCGATGTTATCATCGCGGACACAGCAGGCAGACTTCACAACAAAAAGCACCTTATGGACGAGCTCGCAAAGATTAACAGAATCATTGACCGTGAGCTTCCCGACGCTGACAAGGAAATTCTGCTTGTGCTTGACGCTACAACAGGTCAGAACGCCGTTTCACAGGTTGAGCATTTCAAAGAGGCAACAGGTATCACGGGTATCGTTCTCACAAAGCTCGACGGTACGGCAAAGGGCGGCATTGTGCTCGCTATCAAGAACTCGCTCGACGTTCCCGTCAAGTTTATCGGCGTAGGCGAGCAGATTGACGACCTACAGCCCTTCGACCCCGAGGAATTCTCAAAGGCATTATTTGATTTCAGTTGAGTGATATTATGAAGTTTATTATTGCAACCAATAACGCAAAAAAGCTTGTTGAGCTCGAGCGTATTCTCTCACCGCTCGGAATTGACGCGGTTTCTCCGAAGGACGCGGGCGTCAACCTCGGCGACGTTGACGAAAACGGCTCAACATTCAAAGAAAACTCTTTTATAAAAGCTGAGGCGGCTTGCAGAAAAACAGGCTTGCCCGCGATAGCCGATGATTCGGGTATCTGTGTTGATTTTCTCGGTGGCGGCCCCGGTATCTATTCCGCGAGATTCGCGGGAGAGGAAGCTTCCGACACAGACCGCAACGACCTTATTCTCGAGAAGCTCGACGGAGTAAAGGAACGCGGAGCGCATTACACCTGCGCAATCACCTGCGTTTTCCCGAACGGCGACAGCTTACAGGTCGAGGGCAAATGTTTCGGAGAGATTGCTCTTGAGCCTGACGGCGAGCACGGCTTCGGCTACGATCCGATTTTCCTCTATGAGGGCAAATCCTTCGGCAATTACTCGGACGAGGAAAAGGACAAGGTCAGCCACAGAGGAATCGCCCTCAGAATGATGGAAAAAGAGTTAAGAAAGTATTTGGAGGAAAACTATGCTGACAAGTAAGCAGAGAGCGTATCTTCGCTCCTTGGCTAATTCTATAGACACTATCGTCCATGTTGGAAAGGGCGGTATGACAGACCAGATTACAAAGCAGACTGCCGACGCATTAAAGGCGAGAGAGCTTATCAAGGGCAAATGTCTTGAAAACTCACCCTTAACCTCACGCGAAGCGGCTGATATGCTCGCGGAGAGTACAGACTCCGACGTCGTAATCGTTATCGGCTCAAAGTTTGTGCTCTACAAGCCGAATCCCGACGAGCCTGTAATCAAGCTCCCCAAGGCAAAGAAATGAAAACAGCAATGTTCGGCGGAAGCTTCAACCCCGTTCATCTCGGACACGTGAAGCTTGTCAAAAAGGCTATGGAGACTTTCTCGCTCGATAAAGTCATCATTATGCCGACATACTCCACGCCGTTAAAGGATAATTCCGAGTTCGCTGACGCTGACGCCAGATACGATATGTGCTGCCTTGCGTTTGAGAATATCGACGGGGCAGAGGTCTCGGATATGGAAATACGACGAGAGGGCAAAAGCTACACATATCTCACGTTAATTTCTTTGAAAGAATTATATCTCGACGACGAGCTCTATCTGATAATCGGTGCGGATATGTTTATGACTATCGACAAATGGATGAAGCCCGACGTTATCTTTGACCTTGCGAACATTATTGTAGTTCCCCGAAACGGCGGCAGCTATGATATTCAGTCTCAGGCTGAGAAGCTTCGTGAAAAAGGCTGCCGAGCTTTCCTTATGGACAAGCCCGTCTATGACGTAAGCTCCACCGAAATCAGAGAGAAGCTCAGACAGAATGAGGATTTGCGCCTTTTGCTTGACAAAAAGGTTCTCGAATATATAAAAAGCGGTAATCTTTATGGATATTAATTACTACGTCAACTTGATAAAGGGCAGAATGGGCGAGAGGCGCTTTATTCACAGCGTCAATGTCGCAAAGGCTGCCGTAAAGCTCGCCGAAATCTACGGCGCTGATACCGAAAAAGCAGAGCTTGCGGGTATTCTGCACGACGCCTGCAAGGAAATTCCCAAGGATGAGATGTTGCAAATTATCTCAAGCGGTGGTATAATACTGGACGCTACCGAAAAAGCTTCGTCAAAGCTCTGGCACGCGCTCGCGGGAAGTGTTTACGCAAGACAGCTCGGTATTGATGACGACGATATTGTCAACTCGATAAAGTATCACACCACAGGCAGAGCGGGAATGTCTTTGCTTGAAAAGATTATTTTTACCGCTGACTTTATCAGCGACGAGCGTGATTACAACGGAGTTGAGATTATGCGCGAAAAAGCGTATAATAACCTTGAGGACGCAATGCTCTTTGGCTTGCAGTTTACCATAACGAACCTTGCCGAAAGAAAGCTGCCGATACATAGCAACGCTATTGATTGCTATAACGATATATTAACTACTCTCAATCAGAAAGGACTGCTATTATGACAACAAAGGAGCAGGCTTTAACAATAGCCAAGGCGCTTGACAGCAAGCTCGGGCTTGATATTAAAGTAATCGAAATCACCGACGTTACCGTTCTTGCGGACTATATGGTAATCGCTACGGGCAGAAACTCAACCCAGGTCAAGGCGCTTGCCGACGAGGTTGAGTACCAGATGAACGAAAACGGCATTGAGGTTAACCACATCGAGGGTCACCGCTCAAACAGCTGGATTCTGCTCGACTATGTCGATGTTATCGTTAACGTATTCAGTGAAGAAGCAAGAGATTTTTACGACCTTGAACGCCTCTGGCAGGACGGCAGGGAAGTAGATTTATCGGATATATTAGAATAATTTTATGGAGGGTAAAATGAAGTATAATCATAAAACCGTCGAACCCAAATGGCAGAAGGTGTGGGAGGACAAAGGTGTTTTCCACGCAAGCGAGGATACCTCTAAGGAGAAGTTTTACGCTCTTATCGAGTTCCCGTACCCCTCGGGTCAGGGACTTCACGTAGGACATCCCCGTCCTTATACAGCGCTTGACACGGTAGCCCGTAAGAGAAGGCTCCAGGGCTACAACGTGCTTTATCCTATCGGCTGGGACGCTTTCGGACTTCCGACAGAGAACTACGCTATCAAGAACCACATCCATCCCGAAATCGTAACCAAGCAGAATATTGCTCGTTTTAAAAAACAGATTCAGTCTCTCGGTATCTCCTTTGACTGGAGCCGTGAGATTAATACAACCGACCCCGACTATTACAAGTGGACACAGTGGATTTTCCTTCAGCTCTTTAAGAAAAACTTAGCTTACAAGAAGGAAATGAACGTAAACTGGTGTACCTCGTGTAAGTGCGTACTCGCTAACGAGGAGGTTGTAAACGGCGTTTGCGAACGCTGCGGCAGCGAGGTTATCCACAAGGTTAAGTCTCAGTGGATGCTCAAAATCACAGCCTACGCCGACAGACTTATCAATGACCTTGATCTCGTTGACTATCCGCCCAGAGTAAAGGCTCAGCAGAAGAACTGGATTGGACGTTCCACAGGTGCTGAGGTTGACTTCAAGGCTACCACAGGCGACACTCTCACAGTTTACACTACGCGCTGCGATACACTGTTCGGCGCTACATATATGGTTATTTCTCCCGAGCATCCGCTTATCGAGAAGTGGGCGGACAAGCTCGAGAATATCGACGAAATCCGCGACTATCAGCTTCAGGCTTCAAAGAAGTCTGACTTTGAGCGTACAGAGGTAGCCAAGGATAAGACAGGTATCCGCTTAAAGGGCGTTGAGGCAATCAATCCCGTTAACGATACTCAGATTCCGATTTTCGTATCCGACTATGTTCTCGTTTCCTACGGTACAGGCGCGATTATGGCGGTTCCCGCTCACGATACCCGTGACTGGGAGTTCGCAAAGAAGTTTGACCTTCCCATTATCGAAGTAGTAAAGGGCGGCGAGGACGTTCAGAAGGAAGCGTTCACAGACTGCGCTACAGGCGTGCTCGTAAACTCAGGCTTTATCACAGGTCTCTCCGTTGAGGACGCAAAGGCAAAGATGATTTCCTGGCTCGAGGAAAACAACATCGGCAGAGCCAAGGTCAACTATAAGCTCCGTGACTGGGTATTCTCACGTCAGCGTTATTGGGGCGAGCCTATCCCGATTGTTCACTGCGACAAGTGCGGCTACGTTCCGATTGACGAGAGCGAGCTTCCCTTGAAGCTTCCTATGGTAGATTCCTATGAGCCCACAGATACAGGCGAATCTCCGCTTGCCAAGATGACCGACTGGATTAACACCACATGTCCCTGCTGCGGCGGCAAGGCTGTCAGAGAAACTGACACAATGCCTCAGTGGGCAGGTTCCTCTTGGTACTTCCTCAGATATATGGACCCGCACAACAGCGAGGCGCTCGCTTCCAAGGAAGCGCTCAACTACTGGTCTCCTGTAGACTGGTACAACGGCGGTATGGAGCACACAACGCTTCATCTGCTCTACAGCCGTTTCTGGCACAAGTTCCTCTATGACCTCGGCGTAGTTCCCACAGCAGAGCCTTACGCTAAGCGTACAAGCCACGGTATGATTCTCGGCGAGAACGGCGAGAAGATGTCCAAGTCCAGAGGCAACGTAGTCAACCCTGACGATATCGTAAACGAGTACGGCGCGGACACAATGCGTCTTTATGAGATGTTCATCGGCGACTTTGAGAAAGCAGCTCCGTGGAGCCCCTCAAGCATCAGAGGCTGCCGCAGATTTATCGAGCGTTTCTACAATCTCCAGACAATTCTCACAGACGGCGACGCTATCCGTCCCGAGCTTGAGAGCGCCTTCCACAAGGCCATCAAGAAGGTCGGTGACGATATCGAAAATATCAAGTTCAACACAGCTATCGCGGCTCTTATGTCGCTCATTAACGATGTAACATCATTCGGCTCAATCTCAAAGAAAGAGCTCGCTGTATTCTCAATCCTTCTCAATCCCTTTGCTCCTCACGTTACAGAGGAAGTCTGGGACGCTTGTAAGTTAGGCGAGGGAATAGTAGCCGAGCAGAGCTGGCCTGAGTATGACGAGAGCAAGTGCGTTGAGGAGACAATCGAAATCGCCGTACAGGTTAACGGTCGAATCAAGACCAAGCTCAACATCGCGGTTGACGCAGAGCAGGACGAGGTTCTCAGCCTTGCGAAAAGTGACGAAAACGTCGCAAAAGCAATCGAAGGCAAGAACATTGTTAAGGAAATATACGTCAAGGGACGCATTGTTAACATAGTCGTAAAATAAGTAATTAGTATTTATTAACTATTTTTTCGATAGCTCTTGACAATTTATGTCTACTTGTTGTATAATAACTACTGCAGTATTTTGCAAATTTACCCATTTAAGATGGGAGGGATATAGACAATGTCAGAGGTAAGACTTAAAGAAAATGAATCTCTTGAAAGCGCTTTAAGAAGATTCAAAAAACAGTGTGCCAGAGCTGGCGTTATTGCTGAGGTTCGCAAGAGAGAAGCGTATGAAAAGCCTTCCGTAAAGCGTAAGAAAAAGTCCGAAGCAGCTCGTAAACGCAAATATAGGTAATTTCTAAAGCGGACAGATACTCTGTCCGCTTTCTGTTTTGTCAGGAGAATTGTTATGAAAAAGATTTTAGTTTTACTCGGACCCAACCTCAATATGGTAGGCGTCAGGGAAAAGGGAATATACGGAGAGGAGACCGCCGAGAGTATTTCAGCCGAGATTATCGCAAAGGCTGAGGGCGAGGGCTTCGAGGCTCAGGTATATCAGAGCAACCACGAGGGCGACCTTATCGACAGAATCCACGATTCCCTCGGCGTTTTCGGCGGCGTTGTCATCAACGCGGGCGCCTTGACTCACTACAGCTATGCTCTCAGAGACGCAATCGCGAGCGTAAACGTTCCCTTCATTGAGGTTCATATGTCCAATATTCACGCAAGAGAGGAGTTCCGCCACACTTCCGTAATCGCTCCCGTATGCAAGGGACAGATTGCGGGCTTCGGCAAGCTCAGCTATTTTCTTGCAATTGACGCGTTAAAGGAAATGATAAAATGATTCAGGAACAGAGAATAAACAGTCTCAGAAGGATTCTTTCCTCGGACAGTCAGGCGGCGTTAGTCACAAACGAAACCAACGTCTATTATTTCTCGGGAATCCGGAACAGCGAGGGCAAGATTCTGCTCTTCAAGGACGAGGTCTATCTGCTTGTTGACTTCCGTTATTCCGAGACCGCACGCAACAACTGCAAGAGTTGCAAGGTTTTTGAGTTCAGGAATCTGCGTGAGGATATCAAGGAGCTTATGACCAAGCACGGCGCAAAAGCTCTTTATATCGAAAACGAAGATGTGACTCTGAGCGCATACAACTCCTACGTTGAGTATTTCAGTCAATTCGGTATCGAGATTATGAACGAGAATGCTCTCAGCAAGGCGATAACAAACCTCAGACTTATCAAGAGCGAGGAGGAAATCGAGTATATCGCCGAGGCTCAGCGCATTACCGAAAAGGCTTATACCGAGGTTCTCAACTTTGTAAAGCCAGGTGTGACCGAGAGAAAGGTCGCTTTAGAGCTCGAATACCTTATGAAGCAGTACGGCGCAAGTCACGTCTCCTTTGACCTTATCACCATTACAGGCAAAAAGACCTCGCTGCCGCACGGCGTTCCGTCCGACGGAATAATCGCGGAGGGCGACTTCTTCACGATGGATATCGGTGCTCTCTACAACGGCTATCACAGCGATATGACCCGAACGGTCGCCGTGAAATCCTGCTCTGATTATCAGCGCGAGATTTACAATATTGTCTATAAGGCTCAGACCACTGCTCTCGAGGCTGTAAAGGTCGGAGTAAAAGCGTTTGATATCGACAAAATTGCGCGCGATATCATCACGGAAGCGGGTTACGGAAAGGAATTCGGTCATTCCACAGGTCACGGAGTAGGTCTATATATCCACGAGGAACCCTATGTAAGCACAAGGGGAGAGGCTATCCTTTCCGAAAATATGGTCATCACGGTCGAGCCGGGAATCTATCTTGAGGGCAAGTTCGGCGTGAGAATTGAGGATATGGTTCTGGTAAAGGAAAACGGCTACAGAAACTTTGCCACACTGCCCAAAGAACTAATTATTGTATAATACTTGCATTTTGGTATAGTTTTATGTATAATAAACGTAATGAATTATAATTGTCATTATTATGTAATTTTAGGAGGTTAAATTATGATTTCTGCAGGTGATTTCAGAAACGGCGTAACTTTCGAAATGGACGGACAGGTTGTTTCCATCATCGAGTTCCAGCACGTTAAGCCCGGTAAGGGAGCGGCTTTTGTAAGAACAAAGATCAGAAATGTTATTACAGGCGCAGTAGTTGAAAAGACTTTCAACCCCAACGATAAGTATCCCACAGCTTTCATTGAGAGAAAGGATATGGAGTACAGCTACAACGACGGCGAGCTCTATTACTTCATGGATACAGAGACATGGGAGCAGCTTCCCATCAATGCTTCCGTTCTCGGCGATAACTTCAAGTTTGTTAAGGAGAATATGGTTTGTAAAATTCTCTCCTACAAGGGCAATGTTTTCGGCGTAGAGCCGCCTAACTTTGTAGAGCTCGAGGTTACAAAGACCGATCCCGGTTTCGCAGGCAACACAGCTACCAACGCTACAAAGCCCGCTACTGTAGAGACAGGCGCTGAGGTTAAGGTTCCTCTCTTCATCAACGAGGGCGAGGTTATCCAGATTGATACACGTACAGGCGAGTATCTCGGCAGAGCGTAAGGTGATTTTATGACTATTAACGAAAAAGCCGCTTATATCAAAGGCTTGGCAGAGGGTCTCAACCTCGACGATTCAAAGCCCGAGGTTAAGGTTATCAACGAGCTTCTGGCTCTCGTCTCCGATATGGCTGATGAGCTCAACGAGGTTGAGTGCGAGGTTGACGACGTAAGCGATGTTGTTGTAGAGCTTCAGGACGAGGTTTCCGAGCTTGAGAGCGACTTCGACGAGTTTGCCGAGGCTGTAGCCAACGTCATGGAAGACTTTGCTTACGGCGACGACGAGTACGACGATGACGAAGACGAGCTTTTTGACGAGGACAACCCCGACTACGAGGTCAAGTGTCCCGATTGCGGAGCTGAAATCGTCGTTGACGAGGATACACTCCTTGAGGGCGAGATTAACTGCCCCAACTGCGGCAACGAGCTTGAGTTTGATTTCACAAGCCTTTTTGCCGACGAGGTTTGCGACTGCGGCGATCCCGATTGCCCGATGTGCAACCCCGAATAAGTAACAGAATAACACCTCTCGTATAGTATAACGAGGGGTGTTTTTTTGCTGTGTAAAACAAAAAGCTCTGCAAAACTCAGAAAACTTAAGAAGTGTCTCTTAATCTCTGCGATAATCCTGTGCCTTATCGTCGTGCTGTTTGAAAGTCAGGCGATACCGTTTACCGCAAAGTGCGTCAAAAAACAGTCAAAGACAGTCTCGACAAAGCTTATTTCAAAAATTGTCGACGAGGTGCAAAGCGAGCTCAAGCTCGGCTATTCCGATTTAGCGGACGTGAAGTATTCCGAGGGCGGGGAAGTGCGTTCGATTTCCGCAAACACGGTCAAAATAAACAAAATTAAATCAGAAATAACAAACCGAATCCAAGACGAGCTCGACAAAGAAAAGCTCTACCGCTTCAAGCTTCCCCTGGGCGCTTTTACGGACATAACCATGCTCTCAACCCTTGGACCTCAGATGGAAATCAGCTTCGCGCTCACAGGCTCCGTCAACTGTAAGCTCAAAAGCAAGTTTGAGAGCGCGGGCGTAAACCAGACGATTCATCACATCATTCTGACCGTAGACACTGAAATTATAACCGTCAGCGCAGAGTACAACGACGAGTGTAAATTCTCCACGGATTACGAAATTGCCCAGACGGTTATTGTCGGTAATATTCCGTCAACATACGCAGATATTGTTAGATAAATTTAAAAACATACAAAATATAGGAAAAATAGCGCAAAATCTATTGTAATACTTTAGGTTTTGTGCTATAATTTTCTGGATAATGATTAGTAAAAGGAGAAATAGCTCTTGGCAGAAAAATTCGGTACTTTACGAGATTTTGACAGCAGTCAAGGCGAATATCTGAATTTAATATACGAGATTATGGAGAGCCGCAAAAGAGGGGACAAGCCCATAGCTTATATCCACACCTACGGCTGTCAGCAGAACGTCGCAGACGGCGAGCGTATCAAGGGTATGCTCTCACAGGCTGGCTTTGAATTTGAGGACAAGCCCGACAACGCTGACTTTATCCTTTATAACACCTGCGCTGTCAGAGAACACGCCGAGGACAGAGTTTTCGGTAATGTCGGAGCTTTGAAAAATCTCAAGGCTAAGTACCCGCGCACCCTCATAGCTCTTTGCGGCTGTATGATGGAGCAGAAGCATATCGCAGAAAGAATGTACAAGAGCTTCCCTTATGTCGGTCTTGTGTTCGGAACCCACGCGCTTCATCTGTTTCCCGAGCTTTTGTACAAGGCTCTCACAGGCTCCAAGCGGGTATATCTCAGAGACAACGACGACAATATGGTTCACGAGGGTATTCCTCTCAGACGTGACGGCTCCTTCAAGGGCTGGCTTCCGATTATGTACGGCTGCAACAACTTCTGCACCTACTGCATTGTGCCGTATGTAAGAGGCAGAGAACGCAGTCGTGAGAAGGATATCATCATATCCGAAGCCGAGCAGATGATTCGCTCGGGCTATAAAGATATAACGCTTCTCGGTCAGAACGTCAATTCCTACGGAAAGAACCTCAAGGACGGCGTAAGCTTTGCCGAGCTCATCAAGACTATTGACGACATCGACGGCGATTACTGGCTGAGGTTTATGACCTCGCACCCCAAGGATTGCACCAAGGAGCTTATCGACACGATAGCTCAGTCAAAGCATATCAGCAAGCATCTGCACCTTCCGTTCCAGTCGGGTTCAGACAGGATTTTGAAGGCAATGAATCGCCACTACGACCGCAAAAAGTATCTTGAAATAATCAACTACGCCAAGGAAAAAATCCCCGATGTGAGCCTCACAAGCGACGTTATTGTCGGCTTCCCGGGCGAGACCTACGAGGATTTCAAGGAAACACTGTCGCTTATCAGAGAGGTTGAGTACACCTCGCTGTTCACGTTCATCTATTCTCCCAGAGTCGGAACTCCCGCCGCCGCTATGGACGACCCTATTCCAGCCTCTGAGAAGTCAAAATGGTTCAAGGAGCTGCTTGGCGTTCAGGAGGAAATCGCCTCAAAGCGCTGCGCCTCAATGGTCGGCACCGTTCAAAAGGTATTAATCGAGGGTGAAAAGGGCAAAGGAAACATTCTCAACGCCCGAACCTCGGGTAACATAATCGTAGAAGCCGAGGGCTCGCCTGAGCTTGTCGGCACATTCCAGAATGTTGAGGTTACCAAGGCAGGTAACTGGATATTAAAAGGTAAAATTGTTTAACAGAAAGAGGTAAATTATGGATATAATCGAAATGACAAGAGAGCTCGGAAAGCTCATTCAGGCAGACGAAAACTACGTAAAGCTTCACGCGGCTGAGAAAAAAGCAGACGCAGACGAAACCTTACAGGAGCTTATCAAGGAGTTCAACCTTAAGCGCCTTTCCGTAAACACGGAGAACGCAAAGGTTCAGAAGGACCCCGAAAAAATCAAGAAGTACAACTCCGAAATGCAGAGCGTATACGCTCAGATTATGTCAAATGAAAATATGATTTCCTATAACGAGGCAAAGCAGGGCTTTGACCAGCTCACAGCGAGAGTTCTCACAATTCTCCAGAACTGCATCGCAGGCGAGGATCCCGAAACTACCGATATGACAGAATCCTGCACCGGCAGCTGCTCAACCTGCGGCGGCTGCGGCTGATTTTTACAAAAACTAAGGAAGGAGTGAGATAATGGCAGAGCAGAAGTTATCCCCGATGATGCAGCAATACCTTAAAATCAAAGACGAAAACAAGGATAGTATTCTGTTCTTCCGTCTCGGAGACTTTTACGAGATGTTTTTTGACGACGCAAAGCTTGCGTCCAGAGAGCTCGAGCTCACTCTGACGGGACGTGACTGTGGTCTCAAGGAACGCGCTCCGATGTGCGGCGTTCCGTATCACAGCTGTGAGGGTTATATCGCAAGACTTGTCCAGAAGGGCTACAAGGTCGCTATCTGCGAACAGATGGAGGACCCCGCAAAGGCAAAGAACATCGTTAAGCGTGATATCATCCGAGTTGTCACTCCCGGTACCGTCATTGAGAACAGTATGCTCGACGAGAGCAGAAACAACTATATCTCCTGTCTGTATTCAGAGGGCAATAATATAGCGATTTGCTTCTGTGATATTTCCACAGGAGAATTATACGCTACCGAATTCAAGAGCAGAAACAACGAGGAAAAGATTAAATCCCAGCTTTCAAGCTACAATCCACGTGAAATCCTCATCGGCGGCGATATCGTAATGCTCAAGGGACTTGCTCCCTTCATCAAGGAAAGGCTTTCCGCTGCGGTGGAAATGCTTCCCGACGAAAACTTTGCCTATCTGACCTGCTCCAACACCGTTAAAACTCAGTTTGCGGACGATTATTCAAAGGTAGAGGACAAGCAGATTCTCATCTGCGCTCTCGGCGCTCTCATTACATACCTCAAGGATACCCAAAAGACAGGTCTTGAGCGCATTTCTCACATCAATCTGTTCGAGGAAAGCCAGTATATGAAGCTCGACTTCAACACTCAACGCAACCTCGAGCTTACAAAAACAATGATAAACAAGGAGAAGCGCGGTTCACTGCTCTGGGTTCTTGACAAGACCAAGACCTCAATGGGCAAGCGACTTCTCAGAAGCTGGATTGAAAAGCCCCTTCTCGATGTTACGAGGATAATTAACCGTCAGAGCGCGGTCGAGGAGCTTGTGAACGACACGGTTCTGCGTCTTGACTTAACCGCGGCGCTTGTCGGTATCCTAGATATCGAACGTCTTATGACTCGTATCGTCTACGGCACTGCAAACGGCAGAGAGCTCCGCTCCTTAGCTTCGGCGCTTGAAAAGCTTCCGTCGATTAAAGAGCTTATTTCAAATCCGAAGTCACGGCTTCTCAATCAGATTAACAGCCGCCTCGATACCTTAGAGGATATCTACAAGCTTATCGACGACGCTATTGTCGAGGACCCGCCGTTCTCCGTAAAGGAAGGCGGAATCATAAAGCGCGGTTACAACGAGGAGCTCGACCTTGTCAGCTCCGATATGAACGATTCCACAGGACTGCTCTCCAAGATTGAGGAGGAACAGCGTCAGGCTACGGGTATTCCAAAGCTCAGGGTCGGCTACAACCGCGTATTCGGCTACTATATTGAGGTAACCAACTCCTACAAGGATATGGTTCCCGATACCTACATCAGAAAACAGACGCTCACAAACTGCGAGCGATACATAACTCAGGACCTCAAGGACCTTGAAACAAGAATCCTTTCCGCAAAGGACAGGGCTACTGCTCTCGAGTTCAAGCTCTTTGACGAGGTTCGCAAGAAGGTTGCCGAAAACCTCGAGAGAATCCAGAACACAGCTTCCGCTGTCGCGTCGCTCGACGTTATCAACTCTCTCGCGAATGTGGCTTCCGATAACCGTTATTCACGTCCCGATGTTAACCTGTCCGATAACATTATCCTCAAGGACAGCCGTCACCCTGTGGTTGAACAGCTTTTAAACGGCGCGCCGTTTGTTCCGAACGACGTTTTCCTCAACTGTTCCGCAAACCGCGTGGCGATTATCACAGGTCCCAATATGGCGGGTAAATCCACATATATGCGTCAGGTTGCTTTAATTGTGCTTATGGCGCAGATTGGTTCCTTTGTTCCAGCGTCCTCTGCAGAAATCGGCATTGTGGACAGTATATTCACCAGAGTAGGCGCGAGCGACGATTTGGCTTCGGGTCAATCGACCTTTATGGTTGAGATGAGCGAGGTCGCTCACATCGTCACCAACGCTACCTCAAAGTCACTGCTTATTCTCGACGAAATCGGCAGAGGCACCTCAACCTTTGACGGTATGAGCATAGCGAGAGCCGTGCTCGAATATGTCGTTGACAAGAAGAAGCTCGGCGCAAAAACACTCTTTGCGACTCACTATCACGAGCTCACCGTTATGGAGCAGACTATAGAGGGAGTAAACAACTTCAACATAGCCGTCAAGAAGCACGGCGACGATATAACCTTCCTCAGACGAATTGTCCCGGGCGGAGCTGACGACAGCTACGGTATTGAGGTTGCGAAGCTCGCGGGTCTCCCTGAGTATATCATTAACAGGGCAAAGGAAATTCTTAAGGACCTCGAGAGCGGCAACAGCTCGATTCAGCCTGTCGCAAAGCCCAGACAAGAGGAAGAGGATATGCAGCTCAGCCTTATGCCGTCGGTCAACTCTGCGGTTGCCGACAAGCTGAAACAGGTTGATGTAAACACACTTACGCCGATTGAGGCGATAAACTTACTCTACGAATTAAAGAATATGATATAAGGAGGTGAAATCATTGGGTGTTATTAATGTTCTGGACAAGCACGTAGCCGAGCTCATAGCCGCAGGCGAGGTTGTAGAACGACCCGCTTCGGCGATTAAGGAGCTTATCGAAAACTCAATAGACGCAGGAGCTACGAGCATAACCGTAGAGATTCAGAACGGCGGTATCACCTATATGAGAGTAACCGATAACGGCTGCGGTTTTATGCGTGAGGACGTAAAGCTTGCGTTTCTGCCGCACGCTACCAGTAAAATAAACATCGAAAACGACCTTGACAGGATTGCTACACTCGGCTTCAGAGGAGAGGCGCTCGCTTCGATTTCCTCAGTCTCGAGGCTCCAGCTCATAACCTGTCACAAATCCGAGACAATCGGCACATCCTACGAAATCGAAGGCGGCGAGGAAGTTTCCTTTGACGACGCAGGCTGTCCCGTAGGCTCAACAATCATCGTGCGTGACCTTTTCTACAACATTCCCGCGCGTATGAAGTTTCTTAAAAAGGACAGAGCAGAGGGCAACGCTGTGGCGAACGTCATCGATAAAATTGCTCTGTCACACCCTGAAATCGCAATCACCTTTATCCGTGACGGAAGAAGAGTTCTGTCAACCTCGGGCGACAACAGGATAAAATCCGCTATTTATTCCGTGTACGGCAGAGATTTTGCAAACGGTCTTATCCCCGTAAACTACGAGCTTGGCGGAATAAAGGTTCAGGGCTACGTTTCAAAGCCCGTTAACGCCCGTCCCAATCGCGGTATGCAGAATTTCTTTATAAACGGACGTTATGTCCGTTCAGGCACCGCTTCCGCCGCGATTGAGGAAGCGTGCAAGGGAAGCGTTATGGTCGGCAGATACGCCGCTTGTGTACTTCATCTCAAGGTGCCTTTTGAATCGGTCGACGTAAACGTTCACCCCTCTAAGATTGAGGTTCGTTTCATTAATGAACGTCCGATTTTTGACGCGGTTTATCACGCTGTCAAGTCAAGCCTTAACAAGAACGACGAGCGTAAGGAAATCACCTTTGACGGCGCTGTAAAGAACGACGCGTTTTCCGAAATCCGCAAGCCAAAGCCCTTTGTGGCTCAGCCCAAAGTTTTCGAGAAAGCTCCCGAGCCTATTGCAAAGCCTGTTTCAAAGCCTCTTAATCCGATAGAAAAGCTTGACATTCCGTTTGTTACATCTGATAAAGACGAGCTTATGGCAAAGGCGGCGGACAATGATTTCAACCCCTTTGACGTTTTCTCAAAGCAGGCTGTAAGGCGTGATTTGAATGTTACAAAGGCAATAGAAAAGAACAAAGCTACAGAGCCTGTCGATACAGAGATTGTTTATGAGGAGCCAAAGAAGGTTGAATCCGCAAAGCCTGTCGAGGTTCAGACTAAAAAGGAACCCGAGCCCTTGTATGAACAGCCCAAGAACAAGCTTATATTTGTCGGCGAGGCGTTCAACACATATATTATTGTCGAGAAAAACGAAAAGGAGCTCGTAATCATCGACAAGCACGCGGCTCACGAGCGAATGGTTTACGAAAAGCTCAAAAAAGAGAGGGGAGCGGGCTTTTCTCAGCTTCTGCTTCACCCTGTAACCGTTATTCTCAACAAGCTCGATTACGAAGCGGCTGTCGCAAATCTCGATATGTTCCGCGAATGTGCCTTTGACGTTGATGACTTCGGAAACGGTGCTCTGATTGTAAGAGCTGCACCGCAGTATCTTGATTTCGACGACGTCGAGAGCTCGGTTATCGAGATGGCTTCATATATTGCTCAGAACAAAACAGATATCCGCAGCGAGAGAATGGACTGGATTTACCACAACGTCGCGTGCCGAAGCGCCATAAAGGGCGGCAACATCAGCACACGCGAGGAGCTTATGGAAATTGCAAACAAGCTCGACGAGGACCCGACGCTGCGTTATTGTCCTCACGGACGTCCCGTCTGCGTTGTGATGAGCCGTTATGAGCTTGAAAAACAGTTCGGGAGAATCCAATGAAAACAAAGCTAATAGCTGTTGTCGGACCAACCGCATCAGGCAAGACCTCGCTTGCGGTCAGCATTGCCGAAGCCTTTAACGGCAGCGTGGTTTCCGCCGACAGTATGCAGATATATAAACATATGGAAATCGCTACAGCCAAGCCAACGGCTGAGGAAATGCACGGTATAAAGCATTATCTTATCGATTTCCTTGATATGGACGAATCCTACTCCGTCGGTCAGTACGTTATCGACGCGAAGAAAGCTGTTAACGAGATTGTCTCAGAGGGTAAGACTCCCGTTCTCTGCGGCGGCACCGGACTTTACGTTGATTCTCTGATTAACGGAATTGACTTTACCGATGACAGCAAGGACGAAAAGGTCAGAGCAGAGCTCAAAGCTCTGCTCGACGAAAAAGGGCTTGACTGTCTTATCGAAATTCTCAGAGAGTTAGACCCTCAGTCCGTCGAAAGGCTCTCAGTCGAGCGCAATCCCAAGAGGATAATGCGTGCGATTGAGTTCTACAGGACGACAGGCACAACCATTACACAGCAGAATGAGACCAGCCGTCTGCGCGGAAGCGAGTTTAACGCTCTTATATTCGGTCTGACAGCGTCCGACAGACAGTACATCTACGACAGAATCAACCTCAGAGTTGATATTATGCTCCAAAGCGGCTTGCTTGAGGAAGCAAAGGCGGTTCTCAGCTCGGATTTGAGCGACACCGCAAAGGGAGCTATCGGCTACCGCCAGCTCAAGCCGTATTTTGACGGAGAAAAATCTCTCGACGAATGTATTGAGAGACTGAAAATAGAAACACGTCATTACGCAAAACGCCAGCTCACCTGGTTTAAGCGCAACGAGAATATCCGCTGGATAAACATTGACGAGCTCAGAACCACAGAAGAACAGCTCAACAGCATAGAGAATATTATAAGAGGCTTTATTAATGGATAAATTATTATTTAAAAGAATTATAATTGGTCTTTTATCAATCCTGATACTTTCATACATCGGTTATCTTCTCATCAGCTCCAACATAACAAAGGCAGTTGATGTCGAGGAAGCCGTAAGCAACACCGTGTCCGATGTTATCCACACAGAGGGCTATATAATTCGCGACGAGAATTATATCACCAACGACAGCGACGGTGTTCTGTCCTACGACGTAACCGACGGAGACAAAATCAGCGTCGGTCAGACCATAGCCGATATCTATAAAAACGAAACCGACGCGGTTTATCGTCAGCAGATTAAGGACATCAATAACCAGATAAGCAGTCTGAGAATGCTCAGCGAATCCTACTACAAGGACAGCGTGAGCCTTGAAACGGTCAACTCTCAGATTGAGAATAACATCTTCAGTATTCTGAACAATGTAAATCAGGGCAAGTACTCCGACGCGAAGTCAATCAATCACGACCTTCTGCTTTCAATCTGCGAAAGACAGATGATTACGGGCAACGTAAAGGACTTTTCCGAAAAGATAACTCAGCTCAAGCAGAAGAAAACGGACCTTGAAGCCCAGTGCTCGGAGAGCTACGGCACCGTGACCTCAGACAAAGCGGGTTATTTCATTTCACATCCCGACGGATACGAGAGTACGTTTGACTACAATAAGGTCAACAAAATCACGCTCGATGACCTCAAAAACGCAAAGAGCAAGAAGCTCTCAGACAACGTAGTCGGCAAGGTTGTTGTTGACCCCGACTGGTACATAGCCTGCAAGGTCAGCGCCGATGACACAGTCGAGCTTGCGAAGCTCCAGAACTCGGGAGCTACAATCTACGTTCAGATGCCGTCCGTCACCACGGAGAAGATTCCCGTTACTATCCATTCAATCAACCAGAAGTCCAAGAAGGACGACGGTGTGTTGGTGCTCTGCTGTGACTATATGAACAACTATATTTCGAGTTCAAGACACGAGAAGGTTGAAATCACCACAGTCAGCTACAGCGGCTTGAAGGTCGCTAAGCGAGCTGTTCACGAGGATACCGTAAAGAGAACCAAAAAGGACAAAAAGGGCAACAAGATTACCGAGACAAAGCGTGTTCAGGGCGTATATATTCTTCACGGCTCCGAAATCCGCTTTAAGGAAATCAGAATCACATATTCGGGCAGCGACTACGTTCTCTGTGACCCCGAGCCCGAGGACGACACGCTGTTCAGCGGAGAAACCATAGAATTGTACGACCAGGTAGTCGTAAGAGGAGATAATCTGTATGATGGAAAAATTATTAGATAGCGTTAAGTATAACTATAACGTAATCGAGGAAAACATCGCGAGAGCAGCCGAAAAGGCAGGCAAGAGGAGAGAGGACATCACATTCCTTGCCGCCACAAAAACGGTTGACGTTGAGGTCATCAACTACGCGATTTCACTCGGACTTAAGTACATCGGCGAGAACAAGGTTCAGGAGCTGCTTTCAAAGTACGAGGGCTACAACCTGAACGACGCGTCTCTCCAGTTTATCGGTCATTTGCAGTCAAACAAGGTAAGACAGATTGTCGGCAAGGTTGACCTTATCCAGTCGGTCGACTCCGTAAAGCTCGCTAAAGAGGTTTCAAAACAGTCTGTCAAAAACAACGTAAACACCGATATCCTTGTCGAAGTAAATATCGGTATGGAGGAAAACAAGAGCGGTGTAATGCCCGAAAACCTCGTAGAATTACTCGATGAAATCAAGGATTTTGACAATATTTCGGTCAAGGGATTGATGGCAATTCCGCCGATTTGTGATAGTAAACAAAAAATTTCTAAATTTTTCAGTAAAATGAACAATATATTTATTGACATTTCGGGCAAAAACATAGATAATGTTTCTATGGATATTCTTTCAATGGGAATGTCTGCCGATTATGAAGAAGCAATATTATCAGGCGCTAATATGGTACGCGTAGGTTCGTCTCTGTTCGGCGCTCGTAATTATAATATTTAATTTGGAGGATAATGATATGGCAAATTTTGTAGATAAGTTCAAGCGCATGTGGGACGCTCCCGACGAGGAGTACGATAACGGCTACGACGAGTACGGCTACGCTGACAACGAGGAGGAGTTTGAGGAGACTCAGGATTATACTCCCTCTTCACGCAGAAACAAGGTTGTTAACATCAGCGCTACCGCAAAGCTCAAGGTTGCTATTTTCAGACCCGAGGCATTCGGCGAGGAGACAAGAGCTATCGCTGACGAGCTCATCAAGACCCACACGGTTGTACTTAATCTCGAGGAAACAAAGAAGGATATCTCACGCAGAATTATCGACTTCTTAAGCGGCGTTGCTTACGCTAACAGAGGAAAGATTAAGAGAGTTGCTTCCAGCACATTTATTATCATTCCCAACAACGTTGATTTAACAGGCGACGACCTTCTCGACGAGCTCGAAAACAGTGGCGTTTACTTCTGATAAAGAGGACAAACAGCTTTATTCCCGCGCCGATGATGTTCTGAGGCTCTCAGAGCTTCGGAAATCTCCCTGTTTTCTCGGCTTCTTAAACGAGAGGGAGAGGTTTATGCTTGAGAAGCATCTCAGCTTTTCGGACAGCATCAGCTTTTACGGCGGTTATGACAACGCTCAGCGAACGGTTATGGGCTCGTGTATCTACGAGCTTGAGCCTGAGGATTACCCGATAAAGAAGCTCTGCTTCAAATTCCGCAAAACGGACAAGCTCAGTCACCGTGATTTTCTCGGCTCCCTTATGGGGCTCGGTATTGAACGCGACTGCGTCGGTGATATACTTGTAGGCGAAGGCTATGCGGCGGTTTTTGTCAAGGACGAAATCGCTCCTTACATAGATTCTCAGCTTTCAAAGGTCGGCAGGGTAGGGGTCACGCTTATTGATGAAAAGGATTGCAGGCTCAGCTTCACACCCGAAACAGAGATAAAGTCTGTCATCGTAAGCTCTATGCGTCTTGACGTTATCGTTGCGGCGCTCACAAACCTGTCAAGGGGCAAAACCTCGGAGCTTATCGTGTCGGGAAAGGTTTTTGTGAATTACTCTGAATGTAAGAACACAAGCCTTATACTAAAAGAAAATGATATACTTACCATTCGCGGAAATGGAAAGTTTATTGTAAAAGAACAGTCCGGAACCACCAAAAAGGGGCGGATTAAGATTAATATTGTACATTACAGATAGGAGTTGTAAGTATGTTAACTATCGATGAAATCAAGGATATATCCTTTAGAAAAGGCAGAGGCTACAGAGGCGAAGACGTAGACGCTTTTATCGACGAGGTTATTCTCACATTCGAGCAGATGAGAAAGGAAAAATCCGACCTTATCCGCAAGATGGATATTCTCGCTACAAGAGTTGAGCAGTACAGAGCTGACGAGGAAACTGTACGCAACGCTCTTTTATCGGCTCAGAGAGTTGCCGACCAGTGCGTAAAAGAGGCTAACGCAAAGGCTGCGGCTATTCTTTCCGACGCTGAGGCTAAGGCTAACAAGATGATTAAGGACGCTAACGGCGTAACAGCTACCCAGAAGGACGCTTACTTAAAGCTCAAGGGCGATTCCGTCGCTCTCAGATCCGAGCTTGAGGCTTTATATAACAAGCACTTAAAGACAATCAACGAGCTCCCCACAGACGCGGTTTTAATCCGCAAGCAGGAAGAGCTTGACCGTCAGTATCCCACTCAGGCGGAAGAGCCCGAGGTTGAGGAAGTTGTTGCAGTAGAGGAGCCCGTTCAGACTCAGACAGCAGCTCCCGCTTACGAGGATACTTTTGAACCTGTAACTCCTTCTGTTCCCGACTATACAACAGATGAGAGCAAGTTTTCAAATTTAAAATTCGGCGATAATTACGACGTTGACGCCGACTGATTGCAAATCTAGGTAATTAATGGAGAGTAGATAAGATGTCACAGGATTATAATTCCACATTAAATCTTCCCAAAACAGAATTCCCGATGAGAGCAGGCTTACCCAAAAGTGAGCCTGTTACATTGCAGAAATGGGAAGATAACGACGTATACAACAAGCTTATGGAGCTTAACGAGGGCAAGCCGCTTTATGTGCTGCATGACGGCCCTCCTTACGCTAACGGTGATATTCACCTCGGCCACGCCCTGAACAAGATTCTCAAGGACTTTATTGTCCGTCAGAAGAATATGTCGGGCTTCAAGTCTCCCTTTGTTCCCGGTTGGGATACTCACGGACTTCCCACAGAGCTTAAGGCAAGAGCAAAGGCGGGTATCGGCAGCTCCGCGGATATTTCCGTACTTGAGCTCCGCAAAATGTGCGAGGAGTTCGTTACGGGCTACATAAACGACCAGCGCGACCAGTTCAAGCGCCTCGGCGTTATCGGCGAGTGGGATAACCCTTACATCACCTTAAAGCACGAGTTCGAAGCTGAGCAGATCAAGGTATTTGCCGAAATGGCTTCAAAAGGCTACATTTACAAGGGCTTAAAGCCTGTTTACTGGTGTCCCGAGTGTAAGACAGCTCTCGCAGAGGCTGAGATTGAGTACGCAGAGGATCCCTGTCATTCTATCTACGTTAAGTTCAAGGTAACTGACGACCTCGGCAAGTTCGAGGCTATGGGTATTGACCCCTCAAAGGTTTTCTTCGTTATCTGGACAACCACAACCTGGACCTTACCCGCAAATGTTGCTATCTGTGTAGGTCCCAGATATGAATACTCCATCATCAAAGCAGGCGACGAGTACTATGTAATGGCTACCGAGCTGTACAAGTCGGCTCTGGAAGCCGCCGAGATTACAGATTACGAGGTAGTCGGCACAATCAAGGGCTCCGAGCTTGAATATATGAAGACGGCTCATCCGTTCATTGACCGTGAATCACTGATTATCGTCGGCGAGCACGTAACGCTCGAGAGCGGTACGGGTTGTGTACACACAGCTCCTGGTCACGGTGTAGACGACTATAACGTATGTCTCAACTATCCTGAGATTCCCGTTATCTGTCCTGTTAACGCTGACGGCGTTCTCACTGAGGAAGCAGGTCAGTTTGCAGGTCTCACAACTGATGAAGCCAACAAGAAGATTGCTATTTATCTTGACGAGACAAACGCTCTGTTTGCTCTCCAGAAGATTATTCACCAGTATCCGCACTGCTGGAGATGTAAATCTCCCATTCTTTTCAGAGCTACAGACCAGTGGTTCTGCTCCGTCGAGGACTTCAAGGACAAGGCTATCGACGCCATCAACACCGTAGAGTGGGTTCCCGCGTGGGGCAAGGAGCGTATCACCTCAATGGTACGCGACAGAAAAGACTGGTGTATCTCACGTCAGCGTAAATGGGGCGTTCCGATTCCGATTTTCTACTGCGCTGACTGCGGCGAGCCTTATGTAAATAAGGAAGCTATGCTCGCTGTCGCTGACCTCTTCGAGAAGGAAGGCTCAAACGCTTGGTTTGAGAAAGACGCGTCCGAGATTATCCCCGAGGGTACCAAGTGCCCCAAGTGCGGCTGCTCGGATTTTGAGAAAGAAAAAGACATTATGGACGTATGGTTTGACTCAGGTTCGTCACATACCTCAGTTGTAAAGCGTCGTCCTTACTTAAAGTTCCCCGCGGATATGTATCTCGAGGGTAACGACCAGTACAGAGGCTGGTTCCAGTCCTCGCTCCTTACTTCCGTAGCTACCGACGGCGTAGCTCCTTACAAGACCGTTCTCACACACGGAATGATTCTTGATATGGAACGCCGCAAGATGAGTAAGTCTCTCGGCAACGGTATCAGCCCTCAGGAAGTAATTGAGCAGTACGGTGCAGACGTACTCAGATTATGGGTTGCGTCCTCCGACTACCAGTCGGATATCAATATTTCCAGAGAAATCTTAAAGCAGATGTCCGAGTCTTACCGCAAGATTCGTAACACTGCAAGATATATCCTCGGTAATATCTCCGACTTTAACCCCGATACCGATATGGTTCCCGCTGACAAGCTCACAAACCTTGACAAGTGGGCTGTCAAGACGCTCAACAACCTCATCGAGAAGGTTAAGGCAGCGTATGACAAGTACGAGTTCCATCAGGTTTATCACAGCATTCACAACTTCTGCGTTGTTGATATGTCCAACTTCTACCTTGACGTTCTCAAGGACAGACTTTACACAGAGAAAAAGGACAGCGTAGAGAGACGTTCGGCTCAGACAGCTATTTACCTTATTCTTGACGCTATGACAAGAATGCTGGCGCCGATTCTCGCATATACCTCAGATGAAATCTGGAGCTATATGCCGCACAAGTCAAGCGACAACTCAGAGCACGTAATCTTCAACTCCATGCCCGAGATTACCGAGGTTTCGGTTGACGACAGCTTTATGGCTGACTGGGACAAGATTCACGAGCTCAGAGACGACGCGAAGAAGGAGATTGAGGTTCTCGTAAAGAACAAGACCATCAAGGGCTCCCTCGAGTCCAAGGTTACTCTTGAGGCTTCGGGAGATTATCTCGAGTTCCTGAACAAGGTCAAGGATGAAATCAAACCTGCTCTTATTGTTTCCGAGGTTGAAATCAAGGAAGGCGACGGCGAGCTCAAAATCACCGTCGAGAAGGCAGAGGGCGAGAAGTGCGAGAGATGCTGGAGCATCAGCCGTACTGTAGGTCTTAATCAGGCTCATCCCACACTTTGCGATAAGTGCTGCAAATTCTTTGAATAAAACTAAATCGGCGTAGGCTCTACGCCGATTTTTACTATACGGAGTAACTATGATATATATTGTATTCGGACTGTCGCTTCTGGTGGCGTTGATTGACTATATTATAAAAATACTTGTGATGAATAACCTCAAGCCGATAGGCTCACTGACGGTTATCCCGGGGCTGTTCTCGCTGACTTATGTTGAGAACAAGGGCGCCGCTTTCGGTATGCTCTCCAACGCGCGCTGGGTGTTTATACTTTTCACAATTATTGTTATTATCGCGCTTTGTTATGTCGTAATAAAGAAAAAAATCGACAGCAAGCTGTTCAATGCCGCGGCTGTTCTGATTATCGGCGGCGGTATTGGAAACCTGATTGACCGAATTTTTTACGGATATGTAGTCGATTATCTGAGCGTGAGCTTTTTTCCGCCTGTCTGCAACTTTGCCGATTACTGCGTAACTGTCGGAGCAGGACTTATGGTTATTTATCTGATTTTCTTCACCGATATTTTCGAGAAAAAGGACAAGAAAAATGGATAAGCACACCTTTGAAGCAACGACGGCGGGGCAGAGGGTAGACAAGTTTTTATCACTCGGATTGCCCGATATATCGCGCTCGGCAATCGTGAACCTGATAGAAAGCGGAAATGTTCTGCTCAACGGCAAAGCCGTTTCAAAGAACTACAAACTCAGATTGGGAGACGTTATCGAAATCACAATTCCCGACCCTGTCGAATACGAAGCAGAGGCAGAGGATATCCCTCTCGATATCGTTTATGAGGACGACGATTTGCTTGTCGTAAACAAACCAAAGGGAATGGTCGTTCATCCCGCGGCAGGCAACTACAGCGGCACTCTCGTTAACGCTCTGCTTTATCATTGCCGCGACAATCTCTCGGGAATCAACGGAGTTCTCCGTCCCGGAATTGTCCACAGAATTGACAAGAACACAAGCGGACTGCTCATCGTAGCCAAGAACGACAAGGCGCACAAGAGCCTTGCCGAACAGATTAAGGAGCACAGCTTCACGCGAGAGTATGAAGCGATTGTTTTTGGAAATCTAAGAAACGACAGGGGAACGGTAGACGCTCCGATTGGCAGACATCCCGTAGACCGCAAGAAAATGACCGTAACCGACAAGAACTCAAAGCACGCCGTTACTCATTACGAGGTGCTCGAAAGGCTCAAGGGCTACACCTACATCAAGTGTGTTCTTGAAACAGGCAGAACCCACCAGATAAGAGTTCATATGGCGTATATCGGACATCCCGTATCGGGTGACGACGTATACGGTCTGAAAAATGAAAAGCTGCGTTTTGAAGGTCAGTGCCTTCACGCGCGTAAAATCGGCTTTATCCACCCGACAACGGAGAAGTATATGGAATTTACTTCCGAGCTTCCCGAATACTTTGAAGATTATTTACGCAAGCTTCGCAACATAACATATTAAGAGGCATAATATGAAGATTTTTTACAACCCTAAAGTTTCCGAGGACAACAAGACAGTTCACGCTAAGTCCTCAAAAGCAGCAAACAGTATCTATGATTTTCTGCAAACCTTTTTCTATATGACTGCAATTGTCGTTTTGGCTATGGTTTTTGTCGTTCGTCCCGTATCTGTCGACGGCAGGTCAATGAACCCGACGCTTTGGGATAAGGATATTATGCTTGTCACAAATTACTATTCCGCGCCCAAAACAGGCGACATAGTGATTATCACACACGGCAAAAAGCTTATGGAACCCCTGGTTAAGCGAGTTATCGCGACAGAAGGGCAGAAGCTGAGCATAAATTTCAAGAAAAGTCAGGTCAGGGTTGACGGCAAGGTCTTGAACGAGCCGTACACTCAGGGCAAAACAATAGTCGGCAACGGTGTAATTCCCGAGGTTGTTCCAAAGGGCAAGCTCTTTGTAATGGGTGACAACAGAGAGCACTCAACCGACAGCCGATTCACCGAGGTCGGACTTATCGATTATGACGATATCATCGGCAGAGCGAGGGTAGTTCTTTTCCCGTTCAAGCATTTAAAGCTGCTGCCCGATGTAGAATACTAATTTTTTGATTTTTCAGAAAAAAACACTTGCATTTGACCGCGGTTTGTGGTATTATATTTAGGCATTTGGATACCGTTACCTTGGTAATGGGGTTCAATAAACGGCGAAAGCCGCAATTTGAAGCGGATAGTCCTCTGCGCATGACGCATGAATATCTGAATTTTATAGGAGGTTCAAAATGGACGCATTAAAGACAATCGCTGCCGATTCCGTAAAGGCAGAGGCTCCCGTGTTCAACATCGGTGACACAGTTAAGGTTTCCGTAAACATCCGCGAGGGTCAGAGAGAGAGAATCCAGATGTTTGAGGGCACAGTTATCGCACGCAGAGGTTCAGGCGTAGCCGAGACCTTTACAGTAAGACGAGTTGCTTACGGCGTAGGTGTAGAGAGAGTATTCCCTTTACATTCCCCGAACGTAAGAAAGGTTGATGTAGTTCGTCGCGGTAAGGTAAGAAGAGCTAAGCTCTACTATCTCAGAGATCGTGTAGGTAAGGCTGCCAAGGTTAAAGAACAAATCTAAAGTAATCAAGGGGGCTTTTCACAAGCCCCTTTTTACTTTCGCAAGGTGTTTTTATGAAGCATACAGAACCCAAGGTTATCGAGAAGAAAAAATCCGACGATAACGTTGTTAAGATAAAAAAATCGAAGAAAAGAAACATTGAGCCCCGTACAATCCATCTCAAAAAGAGCGAGGGTACGGCTAACCTTTACGACTGGATTCATACGCTCGTATATGCGGTCGCGATTGTGGTACTTCTTCTCACATTCTTCCTGAGACTTGTGGACGTAAGCGGTACCTCGATGGTTCCCACACTCCAGAGCAAGGACAAGGTAATCGTTACCAACTTCCTTTACACTCCGCAGGACGGAGATATTGTCGTAATCAGCCACGGAGCGGAGTATTCGGACCCCATTATCAAGCGAGTTATCGCTACCGAGGGTCAGTCGCTTTATATCGACTTTGAGACAGGTTCGGTCGTTGTTGACGGCAAGGAGCTCAAGGAGGACTATATCCAGGGCTTTACACACGCCGAGGACGCTGAGATTCCCAGCGTAATCCCCGACGGAAAAATCTTTGTAATGGGTGATAACCGAGGCGTTTCCCTCGACAGCCGTTCCAAGGAAATCGGACTTATCGACAAGGACGATATCATCGGCAAGGCTCAGTTTGTGGTTTTCCCGTTAAACAGCATTAAATATTTATATTGATAATTAGCTCACATCTGAATAAAGGATGTGGGCTTTTTAAGTAGGTGAAGATATGGAAGCAAATCAGAATATCCAGTGGTTCCCGGGTCATATGACCAAAACCAAAAGACAGATTCAGGCAGGCTTAAAGCTTATCGACGTGGTAATCGAGATTATCGACGCGCGTATTCCCGTAAGCTCCAGCAATCCCGATTTGAACGGAATTATCCAGTCAAAGCCCAAGCTTGTTTTGCTTAACAAATGTGACAAGGCTGACATCAACGCAACGCGCAAATGGGTCGACTATTACGCAAAGAACGGCATAATCGCCCTTCCTGTGGACTGCAAAAGCGGCAGAGGACTTAACAAATTCGTTCCGTCCGTCCGCAAAATCCTTGAAAAGAAGTTTGAAGCGCAGAAGGCAAAGGGCATAAAGAACCCTATTCTCAGAATGATGATTGTCGGTATCCCGAACGTCGGCAAATCCTCTTTCATAAACAGAATTTCAAGGCAGACCAGAGCCAAGGTCGAAGACAGACCTGGCGTAACGCGCGGCAATCAGTGGTACACAATCTCAAAGGACCTCGAAATGCTCGACACTCCAGGTGTGCTCTGGCCTAAGTTTGACGACCAAAAGGTGGGGGAGAAACTCGCATTCACAGGCGCAATCAAGGATAATATTCTCGATATTGAGCTTCTGGCTGTAAACTTCCTTAATCTTATGAAGTCGCACCCGACTCAGGAGTTTATGCAGAGATTCAAGCTTTCCGAAAACGATTTGACCGATAACGACTCCTACGAGCTTTTAAAGCTTATAGGCAAAAAGCGCGGTATGCTTATCTCAGGCGGAGAAATAGACACGGAACGCGCTGCAAATCTGATTTTTGACGAATACAGAGACGGCAAGTTCGGCAACATCACACTCGAATACCCGGAGGAATAACAATGGATTGGTTATTGCACGAAAACGAAGTCAGAGCAAAGGGCTTCAGATACATCTGCGGAGTTGACGAAGCGGGCAGAGGACCGCTCGCTGGTCCCGTCTGCGCTGCCGCTGTTATCCTAAGGGATAATCAGATTATCGAGGGCGTAAACGATTCCAAGAAGCTCAGTGAAAAGAAACGCGAAGCTCTGTTTGACGTTATCAGGGAAGAGGCTCTCGCGTATTCGATTGCCTTTGCAACAGTTGAGGAAATCGAAGAGCTTAACATTCTAAACGCCACAATGCTCGCAATGAAACGCGCTGTGGAAGGTCTCAGCACAAAGGCTGACTACGCATTAATCGACGGAAACAAAACCCCGAATCTCGATATTCCCTGTGAGTATGTCATAAAGGGCGACGCTAACTCAATGTCTATTGCCGCCGCGTCCATTCTCGCAAAGGTAAGCAGAGACAGGCTTTGCCGAGAATACGCCGAGAAATACCCCGAATACGGCTTCGAAAAGCATAAGGGCTACGGCACCAAGGCGCACACAGAGGCAATCCTCAAATACGGTCCCTGTGAGATTCACAGGCTCAGCTTCCTCAAAAAAATACTGAAATGAACACGCAAAAGCTCGGTCAAAAAGGCGAAAAATTCACAATCAAATACCTCAAAAGCATAGGTTATCTGCCCGTGTACAAGAATTATCGGTGCGCCTTCGGCGAGATTGATATAATCGCGGAAACGAAAACCTTTATTGTGTTTGTTGAGGTAAAGACAAGAACGGCGGGACAGATGCTTCCGCCCGCTTCTTATGTCGACAAAAAGAAGCAGAAACGCATCATTACTTCCGCTCATAACTATATGAGCAAGTACAAGATTAAGAAGCAGCCGCGTTTTGACATCGCCGAGGTTATCGTTAACGAAAAGGGTAAACTAAGCATAAACTATTTGGAAAACGCTTTTGCATAGGAGAAAATATGCTGCCTTATTTTGATTTACACTGTGACACAATTTACGAATCCTTAGCCCAAGGCTGTGATATCTCAAACCCCGAGTTTCACATAACTCCCGGGAAGTCGTCGTATCTTTCGCCGTACATTCAGTGCTTCGCTATCTGCGTTCCCGAGGAAATCAGGGGAGAGAAGGCGACCGAGATGTATATCAAGGCGCACGAAAGGCTTGTCGAGCAGTGCGCAAAATTCGATATCAGAATTATAAAATCATACGAAGATATAAAAGAGGTCAAAGAAAAGAAGCTGAAAGGTGCAATCTTCACCGTAGAAAACGCTTCACCGCTTGCGGGTAAAATTGAGAACATCGACCTGTTTGTCAATTTCGGGGTAAAGTTTGTAACGCTCACCTGGAACGGCAGAAACGAGCTCGGAGCAGGAGCTATGGTAACTCACTCAAACGGAATCACTCCGTTCGGAATAGAGGTTATCAAAAAGCTTGAGGAAAACAACATCACCGTGGACGTCTCCCACGCGAGTGACCGTCTGCTCAACGATATTCTTACTCACAGCACAAAGCCGATTGCAGCGACACATTCCAATTCACGCGCAATCACGAACGTGAAACGCAATCTGACCGACGAGCATTTCAAGGCGATTGTGAAAAGAGGCGGTATCGTAGGGCTTAATCTTCACAAGTTTTTTCTCAACGACGACCCCGAAAAAGCGTCAAAATTTGACATAATCCGTCACGCGGAGCATATGCTTTCACTGGGCGGCGAGAACACGCTCGCCTTCGGAGCTGATTTCGACGGCTGCGAGCTGCCCGAAGATATAGTTGGAATAGACAGTATCGGCGAGATTTACGAGCTGTTTTTAAGAGAAAACTACAATGAATCTTTGGTAAGAAAAATATTTTTTGAAAACGCCTATAAATTCTGCGAAAACTTTGACAAATACTGAATTTTATAGTAGAATAATAAGATGTTACGAATGTAAGAAAGGGTGATTTTATGTTGTATAACAGCACGGAAAACAAAAACGAAGTTGTTTCCGCTTCACAGGCAATCGCTCAGGGTATTTCCAAGGACGGCGGTCTTTTTGTTCCGCAGTCACTTCCCGAGTATGATACCGACGTATTACAGTCCCTGCTCAAGCTCGACTACAAGGGAATCGCTAAGAAGGTGTTCACCGATTTCCTTTCGGACTTCACCGCTGAGGAAATTGACGACTGCGTCGAGAAGGCATACACTGCCGAGAAGTTCGGCGGCAGCAATCCCGCTCCTCTCGTTTTCAAGAGCTATAACGGCAACGAGACTAACATTCTTGAGCTCTGGCACGGTCCTACCTGCGCGTTCAAGGATATGGCGCTCCAGATTCTCCCGCACCTTCTCACCAAGTCCTTAAAGAAAACAGCAGACGGCAAGGACGCTGTTATTCTGGTAGCTACTTCGGGTGATACAGGCAAGGCAGCTCTCGAGGGCTTCAAGGACGTTGAGCACACAAAGATTATCGTATTCTATCCCGAGCTCGGTGTAAGCCCGATGCAGAAGCGTCAGATGAACACTCAGGAGGGCGCTAACGTTAAGGTCTGCGCTATCGAGGGTAACTTTGACGACGCTCAGACGGGTGTAAAGAGAATATTTACAACTCCCGAGATTTCCTCAAAGCTTGCTGAAAACAATATGATGTTCAGCTCCGCAAACTCAATCAACTGGGGCAGACTTCTTCCTCAGATTGTTTACTATATCGCTTCCTACTGCGAAATGGTCAACGCGGGCAAGATTAAGCTCGGCGACAAAATCAACGTCGTAGTTCCCACAGGCAACTTCGGAAACATTCTCGCTTCCTACTACGCTTGCTGTATGGGACTTCCGATTAACAAGTTCATCTGCGCGTCCAACTCAAACAACGTACTCACAGACTTCATCTCGACAGGCGTTTATGACAAGAATCGTAAGTTCTACGCCACTATTTCACCCTCTATGGATATACTTGTCTCCTCGAACCTCGAGAGACTTCTCTACAAGCTCTCGGGCAACAGCGACACAACAACCAGAGAATGGATGACAGCGCTCAAGACTGATGGAAAATACGAAGTTACAGCCGAGGTCAAGGACGCTGTAAGCTCCGTATTCTACGGCGGCTACTGCGACGACGTCAAGACTAAAGAGACAATCGCAAAGATGTACAAGGAAGAAAACTATCTCTGCGATACCCACACAGCTGTTGCAATCGCCGTTTACGATCAGTATATAAGCGAAACAGGGGACAAGACACCCACGGTTATCGCTTCCACAGCAAGCCCCTACAAATTCTCGAAGTCGGTATTATCCGCGGTCAATGACGGCTCAGAGCTTCCCGACAGCGAGTTCGATATGGTTGATATGTTAAACTCCCTCACAGGCGTAGAGGTTCCCGCTCCGCTTGCTTCTCTCAAGGACAAGGAAGTACGCTTCTCCGACGTTGTCAAGGTAAATGAAATGCCCGACTACGTCCTCAAGGCTCTCGGAGTTAACTAAAATGTCGCTCTTCACCATTGCGGATTTTCACCTTTCGCTCGGCACCGACAAGCCAATGGATGTGTTCAAGGGCTGGGACAACTACGTTGACCGCCTGAAAAGCAACTGGGAAAGCCTTGTCACCGACAATGACACTGTCGTAATTGCAGGAGATATTTCCTGGGCAATGAAGCTTATCGAAACCGAGAAGGACTTCGGCTTCATCGACAGTCTGAAAGGAACAAAAATCCTGCTCAAGGGCAACCACGATTACTGGTGGGAAACACAAAGCAAAATCAACCGCTGGCTCAGTGAAAAGGGCTTTGATTCAATCAAAATCCTCTTTAACAACAGCTTTGAGGTTGAGGACTACGTCATCTGCGGAACGCGCGGCTGGCTGATTGACTGCTCCACGGACGAGGACAGGCATATTCTCGAAAGGGAACAGGGAAGGCTCAGGCTTTCGCTCGAATCCGCTAAGGACAGCGACAAGGAACCCGTGGTATTTCTTCATTATCCGCCGATATACGGCAATCAGGTTCAGGACAGAATGATTGAGATTATGTCCGAATACGGGGTAAAGAAGTGCTATTACGGTCATATCCACGGCAAGAATATGATAAAAGGCGCCTTCAACGGCAGCTACAAGGATATAGAGTTCAGGCTTGTCTCCTGCGACGCTCTCGGATTTATGCCGAAGCTCGTAAGATAAGCAAATATAACGAAATATATATTGCTTAATTTCGGCATTTATGCTACAATTAAGCGAAATCCTAAAATATTATGGAGGAATCAAAAATGAGCTTAAATAAGTCAACAAAATTAGAAGAGGCAAATAAGTTTGAATTAGAGGTTGCGGTCGATAAGGAGACATTCGCTGCCGCTACCACAAAGGTTTACAAGAAGCAGGTCAAGAACATCAACATCCCCGGCTTCAGAAAGGGTAAGGCTCCTAAGCACATCATCGAGAGAATGTACGGCAAAGGCGTATTCTATGATGACGCTATCGAGGAGACATATCCTACAGCTCTCTCAGAGGCTACAATCGAGGCAGGCTTAAAGGCTGTCGGCGTTGACGACCTCAAAATCAACGAGGTTTCCGACGACGGTTACACATTCACAGCTGTTGTTATCGTTGCTCCCGAGCTCACAGTTGAGGGCTACAAGGGCATCGAGGTTGAGAAGCTCTCAACCGAGGTTACAGACGAGCTCGTAGAAGAAGAGCTTCAGGCTGTAAGAGAGAGAAACGGCAGAATGGTTACAGTTGAGGACAGAGCTGCCGAGAACGGCGACACAGCTGTTATCGACTTTGAGGGCTTTGTTGACGGCGTTGCATTTGAAGGCGGCAAGGCTGAGAACTACAACTTAAGACTCGGCGACGGCAACTTTATCCCCGGCTTTGAGGACGCTATCGTCGGTCACTCCACAGGTGAGGAGTTCACAATCGACGTAACCTTCCCTGAGGATTACAACGCAGAGAACCTTGCAGGCAAGGCTGCTCAGTTCAAGATTAAGCTCCACGAGATTAAGACAAAGGAGCTCCCCGAGGTTGACGACGACTTCGTAAAGGACGTTTCCGAGAAGGATACACTTGAGGAATACAAGGAAGAGCTCAAGGAAAAGGTTGCCGAGAGACTTCAGGAGAAGGCTGACAAGGACTTTGACGACAAGCTCACAGACGCTCTCACAGAGCTCGCTACCGAGGAAATCCCCGAGGTTATGTTTGATAACGAAGTAAGAGATATGCTCAACGAGTTCGATATGAGACTCCGTCAGCAGGGTATGGACCTCAAGACCTACCTCCAGTACACAGGTATGGATCAGGGCGCTATCGAGGCTACATACAAGCCCCAGGCTGAGAAGAGAGTTAAGATTCGCTTAGTCCTCGAGGCTATCGCACGTCAGGAAGCTATCGAAGTTTCCGACGAGGACGTCGAGAACGAATATAAGAAGCTCGGCGAAACATATAATATGGAAGCTGAAAACGTTAAGACCTTCATCGCTTCCGAGGCATTAGCTCAGGACATCAAGGTCGAGAGAGCTATGCAGCTCGTTCGTGACAACGCTAAGGTTAAATAAGTATAATTTGCGAATCTCAGTTAATTACTAAACAGAAAGGATGATTCATATGGCATTAATACCTTATGTAGTTGAACAGACCAACCGCGGAGAACGTTCATATGATATTTATTCCCGTCTTTTAAACGACAGAATTATTATGCTCAACGAGGATGTAAACAGCGCGAGCGCAAGCGTAATTGTAGCTCAGCTGCTTTATCTTGAGTCTCAGGACCCCACAAAGGACATCAGCCTTTACATCAACAGCCCGGGCGGCTCCGTTACAGACGGCTTTGCTATCTACGACACAATGAACTACATCAAGTGTGATGTATCCACAATCTGCGTAGGTATGGCTGCGAGCATGGGCGCGTTCCTTCTTGCGGCAGGTGCAAAGGGCAAGCGTTACGCGCTTCCCAACGCCGATATTATGATTCACCAGCCTTCGGGCGGCGCAAAGGGTCAGGCTACCGATATGGAAATCCATACTCAGCATATCCTTGACATCAGAAAGCGTTTAAACGAAATCCTTGCGAAAAACACAGGTCAGCCTGTTGACGTTATCGCAAAGGACACAAACCGTGATAATTTTATGACCGCTCAGCAGGCGCTTGAGTACGGTCTCATCGACAAGGTATTCGAAAACAGATAAGTGAGGTTTAAACATGCCTAACAATATCGACAACAATATCTACTGCTCTTTCTGCGGCAAGCCGCAGGAATATGTCGGCAGACTTGTTAAGGGCGGCAACGGGGTATATATATGTGACAGATGTATCGACCTCTGCGTCAACATCCTTGAGGATGCGGATATTTCCCTCGAAAAGGATTTTGAGCCCGAGAACAACAGCATAGAAATCCCTCAGCTCCTGAAGCCTGTGGAAATCAAGGCTATTCTTGACGAGTATGTTATCGGTCAGGATAAGGCGAAGAAATCCCTCAGCGTAGCGGTTTACAACCACTACAAGAGAGTTTTCAGCATGGACGACGAGGTGGAGTTCGCTAAGAGCAACGTGCTTCTTCTGGGACCCACAGGCGTCGGCAAAACGCTTCTGGCTCAGACTCTCGCAAAGGCTCTTGACGTTCCGTTCGCTATCGCCGACGCTACCACTCTGACAGAGGCGGGCTATGTAGGCGAGGACGTAGAGAATATCCTTCTCAAGCTGATTCAGGCGGCAGACTTTGATATTGAAAAGGCGGAACGCGGTATTATCTACATCGACGAAATCGACAAGATTTCCCGCAAATCCGAGAATCCGTCAATCACTCGTGACGTAAGCGGCGAGGGTGTTCAGCAAGCTTTGCTCAAGATTCTTGAGGGCACGGTAGCCAACGTACCGCCGACAGGCGGCAGAAAGCACCCGCAGCAGGAGTTTCTGCAGATTAACACAAAGAACATTCTCTTTATCTGCGGCGGCGCCTTTGACGGTCTCGAGAAGATTGTCGAGAAGCGCAAGGGAGCTTCACTTATCGGCTTCGGCGCAAATGTTCAGGAAAAGGCTGTGCTTGACGAAACAGGCTGGATGAACGACGTCGTAGCTCACGACCTTGTAAAGTACGGTATTATCCCCGAGCTTGTCGGTCGTATCCCTGTTATTTCGGCTCTCAACGGACTTGATACAGACGCGCTGGTGCGTATCCTCACAGAGCCCAAGAACTCAATTGTCAAGCAGTACAAGCACCTCTTTGCTCTTGACGGCGTAAAGCTCGAGTTCACAGACGACGCCTTACAGGCTGTAGCTCAGAAGGCTAAGGAGCAGTCTACAGGCGCCCGCGGACTTCGCGGAATTATGGAAGGCGTTCTCAACGACCTTATGTTTGAGGTTCCTTCCGACGATACTATTACAAAAATTATCATCAATGGCGATGTTATAGAAAACAAGGCTGAGCCCGAGATTGTCCGCAACGGATTCAAGGCACAGCCCCAAAAAACTAATTCAAAGGTACTTGACGCTGAAGAAGTGTCATAACGATTCATTTGCTGTAATGTAAATTCAATGGTGAGTTTTACACTACAGCTTTTGGATTTTAAGGAGATATTTTTAACTATGAGTTTTACAGAAAGCAATTATTATAACCTTCCTGTGCTTCCGCTCAGAGGCTTGGTTGTTTTTCCGAAAACCCTGCTTCATTTCGACGTTGTGAGGGACAAGTCCCGCGCCGCAATAAATATCGCTATGAAGGAAGACCAGCTCATTTTCCTTGTCGCTCAGAAGAACCCCGCAGTTAAGGACCCCGATACTTCGGATTTGTTCAATATGGGCGTTATCGCAAAGATTATTCAGGTCATAAAACAGCCCGAGGGCGTCACCAGAGTAATCGTTGAGGGACAGGAGAGAGCCACAATCGAAGAGAGCTTTCAGAATAAAAAGTGTATCTTCGCAAAGGTCGCTACCGTACCCGAATTTCACGATTTAAAAACAGCAAGAGAGCTCGCTTTAATCAGAACTCTCAAATCACTGTTTGAAAGATATTCACAATTCGTTCCCAAGCAATCCTCAGACGTAATGTTCAAGGTCGCAATGTCCGAGAACGGGGGAGAGCTTGCCGATTTTATCGCAGGAAACGCGGTTCCCGATTACAACGAAAAGCAGACAATTCTTGAAACAATCGACGTCTGCGAGCGTATGGAAGCTCTTCTGGAGATTCTTAATCAGGAAATCTACATAATGGAAATTGAGGACGAAATCAGCGAAAAAGCCCGCAAGAAGATTGACGGACAGCAGCGCGAATACTTCCTCAGAGAACAGAAAAACATTATAGAATTAGAGCTCGGCGAAGCTGACAATCCTTCGTCTGAGGCTGAAGCATATATCGAAAAGATTAAGGCTCTCGGACTTTCCGAAAAGGATGAGGAAACACTCATCAAGGAGTGCAACAAGCTCTCAAAAATGCCCTTCGGCTCTCAGGAAGTCAGCGTTATCAGGACATATCTTGATACAATCCTAGACCTTCCGTGGAACACCAGCACCAAGGACAAGCTCAACCTCAAATCGGTAGCTTCGTCGCTTGAAAAGAGCCACTACGGACTTGCAAAGGTCAAGGAAAGAATCATCGAACAGCTTGCCGTAAGAAAGCTTAACCCCGATATCAAAGGGCAGATTATCTGCCTTGTCGGACCCCCTGGCGTCGGTAAAACCTCAATCGCTCAGTCCGTCGCAAAGGCTATCGGCAGAAAGTCCGTAAGAATCGCTCTCGGCGGCGTTCATGATGAAGCTGAAATCAGAGGTCACAGGCGTACATATATCGGCTCAATGCCCGGCAGAATTATGGCGGCAATCAAAACCGCGGGCAGCAACAACCCTCTGCTTATTCTCGACGAGATTGATAAGCTCGGCTCGGATTATAAGGGCGACCCGTCCTCGGCTCTGCTCGAGGTGCTCGACGCTGAACAGAACAACAAGTTCTGCGACCACTACATCGACATTCCCTTTGATTTGTCAAAGGTTTTCTTTATAACCACGGCTAACGACCCGTCAACCATTCCCGCACCGCTCTACGACAGAATGGAAATCATCAATATAGACAGCTACACAAGGGAAGAGAAATTCCACATCGCCAAAAAGCACCTGATTCCCAAGCAGATTGAGGAAAACGGTCTCGACAAACAGGCGGTTAAATTCGCACCCTCGGCTATCTACGCAATGATTGACAGCTACACTCGCGAAGCGGGCGTCAGAAGGCTTGAAAAAGAAATCGCCAAGGCTATCCGAAAGTTTGCCGTTAAGTACGTAAACGGGGAAGAGGAGCAGATAAAATTCACCGACAAAAACATCGGCGAATACCTCGGCGTTAAGAAATACACAGGCGACAGCCTTGAGAAGAATGACGAAATCGGTCTTGTAAACGGACTTGCCTGGACCTCGGTCGGCGGCACAATGCTTCCTGTCGAAATCGCGGTAATGGACGGCGACGGCAAGATTTCGCTCACAGGCTCGCTCGGCGATGTTATGCAGGAAAGCGCGAAAGCCGCAATCACCTGTATCAGAGCGCACAGCGACTTGCTCGGTATCGATAAGGATTTCTACAAGACAAAGGACATCCACATTCACGCACCCGAGGGAGCCGTTCCCAAGGACGGTCCGTCCGCGGGAATTACAATGGCTACGGCTATCTATTCCGCGCTCTCTATGCGCCCTGTAAAGCGCGATATTGCTATGACAGGTGAAATTACCCTCAGAGGAAAAATCCTTCCCATAGGCGGTCTCAAGGAGAAATCCATGGCGGCATACAAGGCAGGAGTAAAGACAGTATTTATTCCCAAGGCTAACGTTCCCGACCTCGAGGAGATTGACGATATCGTTAAGGAAAACGTAGAGTTTATCCCTTGCGAGTACTTCACCGAGGTTATCGGCAAGGCGACAGTCGCTCCTGTTGTTCATAAAGAAAAGAACGTAAACGCTGTGCTTCCGAACAGCGTAAAAGGCGTTTCACCGTCCATAAGACAGTAGGTGTTTTATGAATTTTAATAAAATCGAATTCGAAACCTCAGCGGGAAATTCATCCCAGCTTCCCGAAAAGGGCAAACCCGAGATTGTTTTCTCGGGACACAGCAATGTGGGCAAGAGCTCGCTGATTAATAAGCTTGTACAGCGCAAGAACCTGGCGCGTGTCAGCTCTCAACCGGGCAAAACAGCTACGATTAACTTCTTTAACGCAGAGGAGTTCAAGCTTGTTGACCTTCCAGGTTACGGATACGCAAAGGTTTCAAAGGCTGAAAAAGCTCGCTGGGCGGAGCTTGTAGAGGGATATCTGTCAGCCGACAGGAATATCGCTCTGATTATCCAGATAATCGATATCCGTCACAAGCCTACCAAGGACGACTATGATATGCTGAGGTTTCTTTACAGCTCAAACGCTCCGTTTGTTATCGTCCTCACAAAGAAAGACAAGCTCAAGAAAACAGCGTACGAAAAGCGTCTTGACGAGGTTATGGACGAGTTGAGCGAATTTGAAGGAATTGAGCTTATACCGTTTTCAGCGGTTGACGGCTTTGGACTTGAGGACGTCAGAAGCGTAATCGAGGAATATATAGAAGAGGTAATTTAGGAGTTAATTACTACTTGACTTTTTATAGGAGGAAAATATGGAGAAGAAACCGTTTCTCAATCTTGAAAAGGCGCAGGAAATCGCAAAGGAGATTCCCACACCTTTTCACATCTACGACGAAAAGGGTATCAGAGAAAACGCCAGAGCGTTAAACGAGGCTTTCAGCTGGAACAAGGGCTACAGAGAGTACTTTGCCGTAAAGGCTACTCCCAACCCGTACCTTATGCAGATTCTCTCAGAGGAAGGCTGCGGAATGGATTGCTCGTCCTACACAGAGCTCGAGCTCTGCAAGGCTTGCGGCATTTCGGGTACGGATATTATGTTCAGCTCGAACGTAACTCCCGTTGAGGATATGAAGCTCGCCTACGATATGGGCGCTTACATCAACCTTGACGACTACACTCACGTTGACTTCATCAAGAAGGTCTGCGGCGTTCCCAAGACGATCTGCTGCCGTTACAATCCCGGCGGAGTTTTTGAGCTCGCAGGCAGCGAGGACAAGGTTCAGGTAATGGACACTCCCGGAGATTCCAAGTACGGAATGACCGAGGAACAGATGGAAAAGGCGTTTATAGAGCTTAAAGAAGCAGGCGCAGAGGACTTTGGTATTCACGCTTTCTTAGCTTCAAACACCGTTTCAAACGAGTATTATCCCGAGCTTGCGGGTATTCTCTTTGAGCTTGCCGTAAGGCTCAAAAAGAAAACAGGCGTACATATCAAGTTTATCAACCTTTCGGGCGGCGTAGGCGTAGATTATAAGCCTGAGGAGCCCAAGAGCGATATCAAGTATATCGGCGAAGGCGTACGCAAGAAGTTTGAAAAAATCCTTGTTCCCGAGGGAATGGGGGACGTCGAGATTTACACAGAGCTCGGTCGTTATATGCTTGCTCCGTTCGGCGCAATTGTGGCAAAAGCTATCCACGAAAAGCACATTTATAAAGAGTATATCGGTCTTGACGCTTGCGCTGCAAACCTTATGCGCCCCGCTATGTACGGTTCTTACCATCATATTACTGTTCTCGGTAAGGAAAATGAGCCTTGCGACCATATGTACGATGTAACAGGCGGTCTGTGCGAGAACAACGACAAATTCGCAATTGACCGTATGCTCCCGAAGATTGACATCGGCGACCTTATCTATATCCACGATACAGGCGCTCACGGCTTCTCCATGGGCTACAATTATAACGGTAAGCTGAGAAGCGCAGAGGTTCTTTTAAAAGAGGACGGCAGCTTCAAAATGATCAGAAGAGCCGAAACCTCAAAGGATTACTTCTCAACCTTTGATTTCTCGGAATTTAAGTTCTAAAAAGAAAACCGTCGCGAAAGCGGCGGTTTAATCTTTTGGTTTAAGCTTTCCCAGGGGATTGCTCTCTGCTGCGTTTTTTAGCTGTTGGCTCGAGAGGTGAGTGTAGATTTCGGTGGTACCGAGGTTCTCGTGACCGAGAATATCCTGCAAAACTCTGATATCCACCTGACCTGTCTGATACATAAGTGTAGCGGCTGTGTGCCTTAGCTTATGACAGGAATAACCCTGTGAATCAAGTCCGATTTTCTCAAGATATTTATATACCATAGCCTGAACGGTTTTGGGCGACATACGGTTATGATTTCGGCTTATAAACAGGGCTTTTCTGTCCTTTAAATCATCGGTAGGGCGAACCTCTTTATAAGCGTTAATAGCGTCAAGACAGGCTTTGTTGAGGTAAATAACGCGTTCCTTGTTGCCTTTACCGAGCACTCTCATCGTGTTATCGGAGCGGATATCGCTGTAATTCAGACCACACATTTCCGACAAACGAAGTCCGCAGTTCAGAAAAAGAGTAAGAATACAGTAGTCACGCGCGGCAAAGTCGCCCTCAACAGCGTTTAAGAGCTCAATTGACTGCTCCAAAGTAAGATATTTGGGCAGAGCCTTTTTCTGCTTGGGCGTCTCAAGCTCCTTGACAGGGTTGGTTTCTATAATATGGTCTCTCTCGAGGAATTTATAAAACTGCCGCAGGGAAGAGGTTTTACGCGCACGAGCCGCCTGAGAATTACCGCGGTCACGCTGGAGAAAATACATAAACTCATATGCGTCACGCAGAGTAACTGACTTGACCAAATCCACGTCAACGTTATCAATTTTGATTTCGTCAAACTCAAGCGACTTGTCACACAGTCCGCGGCTCATATGCAGATAACGGAAAAACGTGCGAAGATCGATGTAATACTCGTCAACGGTTTTAGGAGAACGTCCCTTGATGTTTTGCATATACAAGAGGAAGCGCTTGATGATGTCGGGAGCTTCCTGCATAAAGTCTACAGCCATTGTAATCACCTCATTTTTAATTATAACAGAAGAAAAGGGGATAATAATTCCAATACAGAAAATTATACAAAATGAATATTTTGTATAATTAAGGGGAGTGTATTCAGGGAATAGACCTCGATAGGGGCTCTTTAACCTAATAATATATAAATAACAGAATAATAGCTGTTTTTCAATAAATACAACAATAATCAGTTTCAAATCCAGCCGATAGAAATTTTTAAAACGACCCGTTACTCGTCTCAGATATTTCTATCGGATTTCTTTTTTGGCATTTTACTGTTTCTTTGAACTTTAGTTTTATTATAGCGATTCAACACAAAAATTAACTGATAGAAATTTTTTGAATGACCAGTAGCTCATTTAAATAATTTCTATCGGAAAACAGAATTAAATTATCCGATGGATTTTTTCTGAATGACCTGTAAGTCGTTCGAGAAATTTCCATCGGATTTGTTTTTATGAAATAGAGCACAATAATACCTTTTCAAATTGAATATACATTAACAGAGAGCATTTAACTATTTGTGAAGCTCAGAATGAGGAAAACCTTCCCTGTTATGTTCCCAATTGTTAAAACTTAAAAAGTTTTGTATAATTGGAACCCGACTTTTCCCCACGGTTTTAACAAATTTTGTATAGTTCGGATTATATTATACAATCTGTATAATTCATAAGCAAAAGAAAAAGCGGATTATATTACTATAAATCCGCCTATATCGTATAATTTTCTGCCGTTCATAAAGCCCATACTCATTCTTTTTGAAGCCAGAAACTTTATTATTTTTTCGCCGTCCTTGTGCTTTTCGATGTCGCCCGTAAAGCTTACACCGTTATTGTCACAAAAGCTGCAGCCGCCTATGAATCCGTAGTCAACTCCGTCGAGGTCGATATCTCCGCTTTCAATCAATATCCCCCCTACCCCATTCTCAGCCATAGCTTTAAAAATTCCTTTGTCCGCGGTTATAATGCAGTCTTTAATAACTGCTGTGGAGCATTTAGTGTATCCTTGATTAACGTTGATAAGCTCGATTCGGTGCTTTTCACAGTAATCCTTTACCACACCTGCTATCGCGTCAATTTTGCAGAACAGCTTCCGCTTAATATAAACCGCGTTCAGGAGAACGTTTCGGGGGTATTCTGCCGATACATCTTCTTCGGTTGTAACAACCTTCAACCCGAGAGATAACAGCTTTTTCTGTAAATCAACCGCTTCTTTCAGAACAAAGAACGTATCCCTTATCCTCAGACATTGCATATCCGCGTGACGTCTCTCAAACGGTAGAAGCGCGTCGATTGTGTCGGTTTTGATTATATTGTAGCTGTGGCTTAACGCTTCTGTAATATCAGGCTTTTCGTCCGACATTATTAGATATCTTTTATTCACTGATAGCCTCAAACGCCTGTCTCAAGTTCTTAACGCCAATTACCTCAGTGCCCATATTATCTATACTTTTGGAATTGTGATAAGGCAGAATAATCTTGTTGAAGCCGAGCCTTACCGCTTCGTTAACTCTCTGCTGCGCCTGATTTACGGAACGGATTTCTCCCGCCAAGCCGACCTCGCCGAAGGCTACGGCGTTTTCAAGCACGGGAGTGTCCTTCAAGCTGCTGATAAGCGCCATACAAATCGCCAGGTCAACCGCGGGCTCGTCAATCCTCAGACCGCCTACGATATTCACATACGCGTCCATATTATTGAAGTAATACCCAGCGCGCTTTTCAAGCACCGCCAATAGCATAGAAAGCCTGTTATAATCAAAGCCTGTACTCATTCGTCTGGGGTTTCCGTAGCTTGACTGGGTCGCTAGTCCCTGAATCTCGGTAAGAATCGGGCGCGTGCCCTCAAGCGAGCACGTTACACAGGTTCCCGAAACCCCCTTAGGTCTGCCCGAGAGCATCATCTGAGACGGGTTCTCAACCTCCTGCAAGCCCTTATCTGTCATTTCAAAAACTCCGATTTCGTTTGTAGAACCGAACCTGTTCTTAACAGCCCTGAGAATTCTGCAGGAATTCTGCTTGTCCCCTTCAAAATACAGAACCGTATCAACAATATGCTCAAGCACCTTCGGACCTGCAATAGAACCTTCTTTGTTGACGTGTCCGACAACCATTACAGGGATATTAAAATCCTTCGCCGTATGCATAATCAGGTTTGTGGATTCTCTGACCTGAGTAATGCTGCCCGCAGAGGAGCTCAGCTCCTTAATCATCATAGTCTGGATTGAATCAATCATCACGAGGTCGGGTTTGATTGACTTGATTTCCTCAACAACGATTTCGACGTCCGTCTCTGTCATAATCAAAACGTTCGGGCTCGATACACCGAGCCTGTCGGCTCTGAGCTTGAGCTGTCTGCTAGATTCCTCACCCGATACATAGAGAATGTTCAGACCCGAAAGATTGCGGCAAATCTGCATAAGGATTGTACTTTTACCGATACCGGGGTCACCGCCGAGGAGCACAAGACTTCCTTTGACGATACCACCGCCCAGAACTCGGTTAAGCTCCTTAAAGCCTGTATCAAAACGCTGTTCCTCATCGGTAGAGATTTCATCAACCGAAATCGGTCTGGCATACGAGGAAACACGCTTTTTCACCGCTGTGGCGGATTTTACGCTTTCCTTGATTTCCTCCTGCATTGTGTTCCATTCGCCGCAGGACGGACATTTTCCGTACCATTTTGGACTTTCATAGCCGCATTCCGAGCAGATATAAACGCTTTTAATCTTTGGCATAGCTTTTACCTCGCACTTCTGTAATTCAGATATCCCGTAAATATCGAAAACGCCAGCTTCATCTGATAGTCGTCGCTCTTCAAAAGCTGCGCTTCGTTGTAATTTGAAATAAAACCGCACTCAACAATAATCGACGGAACGGTCGAATTTGAGAGCAGATAAATATCCTTGGTCGCCGCCTTGCACTCCCTTGTGTTATCGGGTTGAGTAAGGGCGGTAATATTATTCCGAACACTCTCGGCAAGAATCGCGCTGTCGGGATTATTCGCTGAATAAAACACCTGAGCGCCGTAGTACTTTTCCTGAGGGAACTTGTTCTGATGTATGCTGATAACCGTGTTATTCTCATCGGAATTATAGAGCGCAAGCCGATTTTTCATATCGGAAACCTTGCGTTCGCGCAGAGTTTCGCCCTCGGGATTCAGCATTTCGTCGCGGCTTCTCGTCATAACCACGTTAAAGCCCGCGTTTCTGAACAAATCCGCAAGCTTGTTTGTGATTGAAAGGTTGATATCCTTTTCGATAATATCATTCGCGACAGCTCCGCCGTCTTCGCCTCCGTGACCCGCGTCAAGCACAATCGTCTCTCTGAAGCTGTTTTTAGAAACAGCCGCGGTAAACCTGTCCAGGTTCCAGAACGCTATAACAATCAGTGTCACATAAACGATAAACAGCGCAAAAATCAATATAAAAGCAGCTTTGTTTTGTTTCATACTCTCACCGCTAAAGAGTATGAAACAAGCTAATTATTTATTCTTAATAATTCTCTGAAAGAATTTTCAAATCTTACGTCGTCATCCTTCGTCCTTTTCTTGGGACCCTTCATATGATGTTTTGACTTTGACATACGTGATTTTTTAGCGAGGTGCCTGTCCATCAGCAGCCCGCCGATATTATCATCGGTAAAAACCTTTCCGCTCTGGTGAATTGCAAGCGCCTTTTTACCGAGTGCCAACGCCGCAACGCCATAATCCTGAGTAACGACTATATCTCCGGCCTTGCACCTGTTAATGAGCGCGATATCAACCGCGTCAGCTCCGGCGCCGACAATCACAACCTCGCTGCAGTCGCTTGTCAAAACGTGATTTGTATCACACAAAAGGCAAACGCTCACGCCGAATTCCTTGCTGACTTTCTCGACAATTCTTACAACAGGGCAAGCGTCCGCGTCAACATATACGGTCATATGTCGAGCTCCAAAGTAACGGGACAGTGGTCGGAGCCAAGAACCTCGGTAAGAATATCAGTATTCTTTATCCTGTTGCGCAAGCTGTCGGAAACGACAAAGTAGTCGATACGCCAACCCGCGTTGTTCTTTCTCGCGTTAAACCTGTACGACCACCAGGAATAGACGCCTGTAACGTCAGGGTGTTGATATCTCCAGGTATCTGTAAAGCCTGATTCAAGAAGCTGAGTAAACTTGCCGCGCTCCTCGTCGGAAAATCCCGCGTTTCCGCGGTTTGACTTTGGATTCTTGAGGTCAATTTCCGTGTGAGCAACATTCAAGTCACCGCAAAGCACAACAGGCTTTGTCTCGCTGAGCCTTAGCATATACGCTCTCAAATCGTCCTCGAACTCCATGCGGTAATCGATTCGCTTGAGTTCATTCTGAGCGTTCGGAGTATAGCAGCAGAGCAGATAGAAGCTCTCAAACTCACAGGTGATTACTCTGCCCTCATCGTCGTGTTTTCCGTCAACTCCGTACACAACGCTAATCGGCTTGACCTTGGTATAAACCGCGGTTCCCGAATAGCCCTTTTTTATTGCGCTGAAAAAGTATTTTTCATAACCCTCGGGAGAATAATCCGCTTGCTCAGGCTGCATTTTAGTTTCCTGCAAGCAGAAAACATCGGCGTTAATAACGTCAAAAATTTCCGCAAAGCCCTTGTTGAGACAAGCGCGAAAACCGTTTACATTCCAAGATACAAGCTTCATATAATTACATCTCCCATCGCTTTTCTGATTCTTTTGTAATCAGGGCAGAACCTCTCGACAACCTTGTAAAAATCCTTGCTGTGGTTAGGCACAACAAGGTGCGAGAACTCATGCACAATTACATAATATATCATTTCCTCTGTGCAGTAAATCAAATTGGTGTTGAGCGTGATAACACACTTGACGAAGTTACAGCTCCCCCACCGTGATTTCATTTTTTTGAATTTTATCCGAGGTCTGTCAATTTTATATTCCGTAAAAGAATTATAGACCTCATTACAATACTTTTCTGCAAGCTCCAAGAACTCATCTGACGTGTATCGAGACTCAGACTTGGTTTCAATTCTATTCTTGCAGCTCTCAACAGCCTTTATAACAAACTCAGCCTTGCTCAAAACAAAGCTGTCTATGTACTTCATACTTACGCGCTGATTTGCCGATACCGTTACCGTTCCGTCGGTTCTGACGCGCAGATTAATATTCTTTACTCTTTTTCTTATCAGCTCATATTTGATTATTTGTCCGTTATATTCGACTTCTCTTATCAAAGATTATTACTTCTTTCGTACTTTCTTTTGAGCGTTTTCAGAGCTTTTGTCTCTATTCTGCTGATATACGAACGGCTGACGCCGAGCTGTTTCGCAACCTCGCGCTGAGTTATCGGCTTGTTGCCGTTAAGGCCGTAGCGCAAGGTTATGACCGTCGTTTCTCTGTCATCAAGCTCCGAGCCGATAAACTCGTAGAGCTTTGAAAGGTTGAGCTTGTCGTTAAGGCTCTCGAAGATATTATCATCGGTCGACAGAATATCGTTCAGACTGAGCGGGTTTCCGTCCTTGTCTGTGTCTATCGTTTCGTTCAGAGAAACATCCTGAGATGTTTTCCTGAGGTTGCGGAAATGCATAAGGATTTCGTTTTCTATGCACCTTGACGCGTAGCTCGAGAGCTTGATATTCTTGCTCAAATCAAAAGTATCAATCGCCTTGATAAGCCCGATTGTACCTATGGACACAAGGTCGTCCTGGTCGCTGCTGTTCGAATAATACTTCTTGATGATATGAGCTACAAGCCGCAGATTATGCTCGACAAGCTTGTTCCGAGCCGAGATATCACCCTCAGAGGCTTTGATAAGATACTCGCGTTCTTCCTTTGCCGACAGAGGTTTCGGGAAGGAACCGTTACCGCAAACATGCAGAAAAAAGAAGAAAATATACTGTCCTATAAAGCCTATCAGATTAAACATAATTACCGCTCCTTTTCACAGTAAATACTATGAAAGGAGCTTTACTTTATTGCAAGTCCGATTATTTTTCGAGTGATTTGGCAATCTGGAGCATAATCGCGCATTCCATACGCTTTCTGAAAAGCTTGCAGCCATACTCATAAATACCTGTTATTGAGCCGGTCGCGTGATAAGCGTTAGCCGCGCAGCCGCCGCTGCAATAGAGCTTTGCCCAGCAGTTCTTGCAGTCCTGGCGCGCGTATACATTACAGAGCTTGAACTCGTCCTGCATTTCCTTATTCGTGACGCCCTTCCAGATATCACCCATAAGATACTTTTCGTCGCCTACGAACTGGTGACAGGGATACAAATCGCCCCAAGGAGTAACAGCAAGATACTCCGTACCCGAGCCGCAGCCCGAGATTCTCTTATATATACAGGGACCGCCCGTGAGGTCAATCATATAGTGATAGAACGTAATGGGCTTGCCGTCCTTTTCACGGTTAATCATATACTTTGCGAGGATTTCGTACTGCTCATAGAGCTTGGGTAAATCCTCCTCAGTCAGAGCGTAAGGGTCGTCGGGTGAGCAGACAACAGGCTCCATCGAAAGCTCGGTAAATCCGAGGTCAGCCATATGGAAGATATCCTCGGTAAAGTCCACGTTATTGTGCGTAAAGGTTCCGCGGACATAGTAGCCCTTGTTACCTCTGCGCTCAACAAAATGCTGAAACTTGGGAACGATAATATCGTAGCTGCCCTTGCCGTTTACTGTCTTTCGGAGATTGTCGTGAATTTCCTTTCTGCCGTCAAGACTGAGCACCACGTTGTGGCATTCCTTGTTGGCAAAGTCGATAACCTCGTCGTCGACAAGCATACCGTTTGTCGTAAGTGTAAAGCGGAAGTTCTTGTTATGCTGCTTTTCGATAGAACGAGCGTACTCGACAATTCCCTTGACTACGTCAAAGTTCATAAGCGGTTCGCCGCCGAAGAAATCCACCTCGAGGTTTACGCGCTTGCCGCTATTCTCGATAAGGAAGTCGATAGCTCTTTTGCCGACCTCAAGGCTCATCAAAGCGCGCTCGCCGTGGTACTTGCCCTGACTTGCAAAGCAATACTCACAATTGAGGTTACAGGTATGAGCAATATGCAGACACAAAGCCTTGATAACCGTGTTTTTCTTCTTGAAATCAAAGGCTAAGTCCGCGTATTTATCCTCTGTAAAGAGCTTGCCCGCAGCTTTCAGCTCCTCAACATCGCTGATACAATCCTCGATATCCTGAACCGTAACGTCGGGGTATCTCTCGGAAATTGTTTTTATAATATCGTCCTTTGAAGAGTTCTCATACATTTCGATAATATCATAAGCGACCTCGTCAACCACGTGAACGCTGCCGCTGAAAACGTCGAGAACTATGTTATAACCGTTAAGCTTATACTGATGTACCATTTCTACTCCTATATACCCAAATAAAAGGAAAAGCCGTTTAACGCTTCAGCGAAAAACGGCGGAAATCCTAAAAATTTTACTCTGCTTCTAAGCACTTTTCGCACTGCTGATTAGCAACACCGCATGATGTTTTGCAAGCTGACTGGCAGGAAGTCTGACATTCGCCGCAGCCGCCGCTCTGTGCGCTTTTCTTTAAGTCGCGAGTTTCAATAGTCTGAATTCTTTTCATAACTAAAAACCTCCTAAAAGTATATTTAGATTTTATCACACAAGTATAGTATTGTCAATGTTGACAACGGATTTTTTCGGGAAATTCCCCGAAAGTACTGCAAAACGAGGTCTCCGTGTCAGATTTAAAAAATTCGATAATCTCACGGCTTAACTCTTCCCCGGGGACTATCAGCGGAATTCCTGGCGGATAAGCCCAGATGTATTCGGCTGAAACCTTGCCGATACAGTCTATAAGATTATAGCTCTCCGTCTCCCCTGTTTCATAAGCTTCACGGACCTTTTTCGGAAGCTCTGAAATTATGTTCAGAGTGAAATCCTTATTGTTTAACTCAGAATCAATTTCCGTGATTGCCTTAGAAAAGCTGTCAAAGGTCTTTTGAGTATCACAAACAGAAGTCACACAAAGTATGTAGTCCTTGTTAGCCCACTCAACCTCGATGTTATATTCATTTCTGAGAATGTCAGCGAGCTTAAAGCCCAAAATGTCGGTACAGCCCGTAAACACCACAAGCTTTCCGCTGTCGTCAAATCTCAGAAGCCTGAGCTTTTCTGGACGTGTTTCGGAATAGAATCGGTTGAGCCGTTCATAATACTCGTCAAACAGTGATTTATTATTCAAAATAAAATCACAGCACTCGTCGATTGAAGCCAGAAGCACATACGACGGACTGCTTGTCTCAAACACCGAGAGCATAACCGCAAAAGCCTTAGCGTCCGCCCTGTCTCCGTAAATATTCGCAACCGCGCATTGAGTGAGCGCGGGCAGAGACTTGTGCAGACTTCGAATCACAATATCGGCAGAGTGATAGCTGTCAAACAAATGCGCTCCGTGAGCCGCGTCTAAAAGCACGAGCGTGTTGTTATTATGGGCAATCTCGCAAATTTTGTCGATATCGCTCTCAACGCCTTCATAGGTCGGGCTTGTGAGAATCAAAAGCTTTGTATCGCTCGTCAGCGCATTTTTCACGTTTTCGGGAGAAATCGCCTTTGCTATGCCGTATTTATCAAAATCAGGCTGAATGTAATTAACATTCGCTTTTGCCAGAGCCACGGCGTTATAAACCGACTTGTGACAGTTTCTTGCAACCAGAACTGTATCGCCCTGCTTCACCAAAGCACTGACAGCCGCAATAATTCCGACGGTTGAGCCGTTCACAAGCGCAAAGGATTCCTTTGCGTTATAGATAGAATTTATCTTATCATTCAGAGATTTCAGAATACCCTCGGGTGAATGAAGGTTATCAAAACCGTTAATCTCGGTTATGTCGATATCGTACGGAAGCTTATCTCCCAAAAGAGCTGTGTTTCTCTTATGTCCCGGCATATGCATCGGAATGCTGTTGAGCTTTTTGAGTTTATCAAACAGCATTACGCGTTACCGAATTCCTGTAATCTGAGCTCCTTGTTGTGGTCAAGCGCCCAGTCGATACTCCAGAAGCTAGTGAAGAGCAGAAGCTTGTTGCCCTTTAAGTCCTGAATACGCTTTGTATCCGAAGCAAGGTCTAGCTCCTTGGGGTCGATATCCTCGTTCTCAATCCAGCGGATATATTCAAACGGAAGGTTCTCCATAATGATTTCGACATTGTACTCGTTCTCAAGTCTGTATTTAAGAACGTCGAACTGGAGCACGCCGACAACGCCGACTATGACCTCTTCCATACCTGCGTCAAGCTCCTGGAAAATCTGGATTGCGCCTTCCTGTGCAATCTGAGAAATACCCTTGATAAACTGCTTGCGCTTCATCGTGTCCTTTTGCCTGACAAGGCAGAAGTGCTCGGGCGCAAAGGTCGGAATACCCTTGTATCTGACTTTATTCTTAGCTGTACAGACCGTATCGCCTATCATAAAGATACCCGGGTCAAAAACGCCGATGATATCGCCCGCGTAGGCTTCATCAATAACTGCTCTCTCCTGTGCCATAATCTGCTGAGGCTGTGAAAGGCGCATTTTCTTTTCACCCTGAAGATGGTATACTTCCATATCCTTTTCAAACTTACCCGAGCAGATTCGCATAAACGCGATTCTGTCACGGTGAGCCTTGTTCATATTCGCCTGAATTTTGAACACAAACGCCGAGAAATCGGAGTCGGTATCAACTATTCCGTCCACGGTTTCTCTTGCCAGAGGCGGCGGTGTAAGTTTAAGGAACTGTTCAAGGAAGGGCTCAACGCCGAAGTTTGTGAGCGCGGAACCGAAGAACACGGGAGTGAGCGTTCCCGCTCTTACAGCGTCGAGGTCGAACTCGTCGCCCGCACCGTCGAGCAGCTCAATATCGTCGATTAAATCCTGTTTCTTATCCTCAAGGAGTTCATCGAGTCGGCTGTCGTCGATTGGAATAATCTCTTCCTCTACCTCTTTCTGACCGTTGTTAGCTGTGAAAGCAAGCACAGCCTTGCTCTCTCTGTCATAAACGCCCTTGAATTCCTTGCCCGAACCGATAGGCCAGTTCATCGGGCAGGTGTTGATTCCGAGCACGTTCTCGATATCCTCGAGCAAATCAAACGGGCTCTGAGCGTCTCTGTCCATTTTGTTGATAAAAGTGATAATCGGTATGTGACGCATTACGCATACCTTAAAGAGCTTCTTGGTCTGGTTCTCAACACCCTTTGACGCGTCGATAACCATTACAGCCGAGTCAGCCGCCATAAGAGTTCTGTAGGTATCCTCCGAGAAGTCCTGATGTCCGGGTGTATCAAGAATATTTATGCAAAAGCCGTCATAGTTAAACTGGAGCACGGAAGAGGTTACGGAAATACCTCTCTGCTTCTCGATTTCCATCCAGTCGGAAACAGCGTGCTTTGCTGTCTTTTTGCCCTTGACCGAACCCGCAAGGTTAATAGCTCCGCCGTATAAAAGGAGCTTTTCCGTAAGCGTTGTCTTACCTGCGTCGGGGTGAGAAATGATAGCGAAGGTTCTTCGCCTGTTTATTTCTTCTCTTAAATCCGCCATATTATCCTCCAAAAATTACCATAAAATCTAATCAAACAGTAGTATTTTACTATTTTTAGCTTGTGAATGTCAATAAGTTAAAAAAGATTTATTCAATTAGTGAAATTTTTTACATAAAAGGCTTGACAAGGCTGTAAATTTATTGTAATATAATTGTAATAAATATTGATTTTTTCCTATTTTTTCATATACCTTCCAAATTTGGGGCAGAGACAGTAGTTTCTGCCTCACCCCTTTTTAGGAGACTTTTATGAATAATTCGCTCGGACTTTATATTCATATCCCCTTTTGTCGCAGTAAATGCCCTTACTGCGATTTTTTTAGTATGCGTTCGGATAAAACGGGATATGAGGAATACGCCGATGTTCTGAAAGAAAAAATCAGGCTTTGGGGCAAAAAGACTAATAAAATTACGGATACGGTTTATTTCGGCGGCGGAACTCCGAGCGTTCTCGGAACCGAGCTTTTGTCGGATATTCTTTCGTGTATAAGGAACAGCTTTACCGTAACCGATGACGCTGAAATTACGCTTGAAGCGAACCCCGACTCAGGCAAAAAGCTTGACTTTGAAAGGCTTCGAGCCTTGGGGCTTAACCGCGTGTCTCTCGGGCTTCAATCCGCGAACGAAAACGAAATGAAAACTCTCGGCAGAATCCACAGCCTTGACGATGTAAAGGACACGGTTTCTCTGATTAGAAAATCGGGAATTGATAACATCTCCCTTGATTTGATGATGGGTATTCCCGACCAGACAAAGGAATCGCTCAAGAATTCCATTGACTTCTGCGCCGATATCGGAGCAAAGCATATTTCGTCGTATATTCTTAAGCTTGAAGAAAACACTGTTTTCTATAATCGCAGGGACAAATACAGCTTCCCCGACGAGGACGAAACCGCCGAGCTCTATCTTTTTGCCGTGGATTATCTTGACAAGAAGGGCTTTAAGCAGTACGAGATTTCGAACTTTTCGATTGAAGGGTTCGAGAGCAAGCACAACACCAAGTACTGGAAGCTTGACGATTACCTCGGAATCGGTCCCGCGGCACACTCGTTTATGGACGGCAAAAGATTTTTCTATGAACGTTCGCTCCAAAGCTTCAAAAACGACGTTATCATCGACGACGGCAAGGGTGGAAGCGCAGAGGAATACATAATGCTCAGGCTCAGGCTCAAGGAAGGACTGAGTATCAATAAATGCAAAGAAGCCTTTGGCGATTTCTCCGACAAAGACTTCTTAAAGAAAATTAAGAAATATTCTGCTTTAGGTTTAATGGACTATGACGGGGATAAAGTAAGCTTTACCCCCAAGGGCTTTCTTGTATCAAACAGCATTTTAGCCGAATTAATTTAATAATAGAAGCGTATAAACTTCATTGTGTAAAGGTCACAGGCTGTCACATCGTTGGTATCAAGCTCGTTTAACAAAAGGTAATTCTGAGCTACGGCGAGAAGATAGCCTGTTTTAGACGTCAAGGTATCGCTTCCGAGCAGAAAGTCAATTGTTACCCTTCGACCTATCTGTGTTCTGATAAAGCCGTTTAAGTATTGCAGGCTTTCTCTTGTGACCTCATAAGGCAAGAACAAGTCCTCTGCGGAGTCGGGCTCTTCCCTGTTGTTCTGCTTATCGTTCTGTTCAATTTCTTCCTGAACAATTGCAGGTGTGGGATAAAGCTCGCTCTGAGATTTTGTGATAGGCTGATACATCTGCTGCGGATTGCCGATAATCGGGCTCGAATCCTTGAAAGCAGCCTCATCTCTGGCGCTCAGAAGCTCGGCACCTCTGACCGTGTTTGTGTACGGATCCATAACGATATTCTCCACAGAGTTTGTGGGAAATCCCGACGGAGCTGTGTTGCTGACACAAACGCCGCCGAGGCAGCGGTTTAGATTATACAAGTCATTTAAATCTATGCTGTTGAATTTGTTGACCTCGTTGTGGTCATCGTTACCTGTCATAAGTTTACCTCCTCAGGTGTCTTTATACGCGGCAGTCGGAGCGTAAAAGCAGTGTTTGCCGATTTTATTATATATAATTCCGATTCGGGACGGAAAATAGTTGGGACATTCCGAAGAAAACGGATTGAAGAAAAACAGCGAATTACCGACAGACGCGGTCGTGTTTCCTGCCAAAGCCCAGTCGGCTATATCATAGTGAATACCCGTAGGGTTCATATTATAGATGTTCTGAGTGTTGTTTACCGTTCTGGTACAGGTAAACTGACCCTCCTGCATAATAATTGCCCTGACGTCTCCTCCGTTTGATACTCTGGCAAATTCTCCGTTCGGCGCGTTCACACGATTCATAACTACCGACGCCACAGCACGCATACCCTCATCGGTCTCGCCGCCCGCTTCACATTGAATAAGACGAGCCAAAAGCTCTCTGTCTGAAAAAGCCAAATCCACCACCGCCTTAATTAAATTACTGCGATTACTTTTTTATACTATGCTGAAAAGTAATACTTGACAAAATTAGTTTTTCAAAGTAAAATATATAAGCTGAATACGGAGACGTATCGAAGTGGTCATAACGGGGCTGACTCGAAATCAGTTAGGGAGCAATCCCCCGCGAGTTCGAATCTCGCCGTCTCCGCCAAAAAACCAAGCCACCCAAGTTGGGTGGTTTGGTTTTTTTATTGGTATCTAACGGCGAGATTAGAAGCCAAACGCAAACGAGACAATAACGCTGCACTTTTAAACATAAATCAGCTAATGACTAAAAAATAATCAAAAGATTAATTTTGTTTATATTTTAGGGTAGTTTTTTATTGATTAATACGCTAAAATGTGGTATTATGTTTAGGATGTATGCAAGTTTAAGTCCATAAAAATTCATTTTAAAGGAGTATGTTATGGCAAAAGATATTTTAGACGCTATCAGACAAGCTGAGGACGACTTCAAAAACCGCGAAAGCGACGCCCGTAAGGCTGCTCAGAAAAAGCTTGAGGACGCCAAGAAGGACGCACAGTCCCTCAAGGCTAAGGCTGTTGAAGAGCTCAACGCCGAGAGCGAAAAGAAGTACGCCGAAGCAGAATCAGACAGCGAAAGAATCCGCGAAAAAGCAGAAAAAGCAGCGAGCGACAAATGCGATTTGATTCACAAAACCGCTGAGAGAAACCGCCCCGCTGTTATCGACAATGCCGTTAAGGCAGTTTTAAGCTAAGCAGTTATTCATAAAGTGTGGTGATGCTAAATTGGCAAAAATGAAAATGGAATCCGTTCGTATCGTCGCTCTGCGTGAGGACAGAAAACGGCTTTTGGAGCATTTGCAGGACAGCGCGCTGATTCAGGTTAAGAAGCGCGATAGGTCCGAAAACGGCTTTTCAAAGGTCGATATGACCTCTCAGATGCAGGTATTCGAGAGAAACGTCTCCCTCACAGAGACCTCGCTCAAAATCCTTGACGAATACGTTCGCGAGAAAAAGGGACTGCTCGACTCGTTTAAGGGTCGGCGCGAAATTGACCCCGACGAAATCGGCGTAATTGCTTCAAATGCAGGCGAGGTTATGACTGTATGCAACAGGATAATCTCTCTCAACAAGAAGCTGACGGATAACGCCGCAGAAAAGGTCAGGATTAACACAACCCTAGCACAGCTCGAAGCGTGGAAAAACCTTGATATTCCTCTGAACACTCAGGATACCAAGTCCACGGCAGTTTTTATCGGCTCTCTCCCCTCTGCTTATACAGAGGCTTCATTAAAGGAAAGAATCGCCGAGGAAAACCCGAAGCTTGAGTTTGAAAGCGAGCTTGTGTTCTCTCAGAACAATATCACCTGTTTTGTGCTCTTTGCACCCATAAGTCAAAAGACTATGGCAGAGGACGTGCTGAGAACTCTCGGCTTCTCCAAACCGATGAGCCCGACAAGTCATACGCCGAAGCAAAAGGCTGAGAGACTTAACAAACAGCTGATAAAAATTGAGGCTGAAAACGACGAATGCATCAAGGAAATAATCAGTCTGGCTGACAGACGTGAGGAGATTAAAACCACTCAGGATTATTTCAGAATCAGAGCCGATAAGTACAACGTTATCAACGAGCTTGACCATACACGTCACGTTTTCGTGATTAACGGATATATTCCCGAAGAGGACAGCGAAAAGCTCAGAGCGCTCTGTGAGCGTGTGGCAACCTGTTATGTAGAGTTTGCCGACGCGGGCGACGACGCTCCCGTTAAGCTCAAGAACAACCGCTTCTCGAAGCCCGCTCAGAATATTCTGACAATGTACGCGGCTCCGTCAAAGGGAGATATCGACCCCACACCTATTCTTGCGTTCTTCTTCTACTTCTTCTTCGGAATGATGTTCTCGGACGCAGGCTACGGTTTCTTGATGGTCGTAGTTATCGGAATTGTTCTGAAAATCTTCAAGCCTGACGAGAGAATGAGAAACAACCTCAAGCTCTTCCAGTATTGCGGAGTTTCAACGATGATTTGGGGCTTGATTTTCGGAAGTATCTTCGGAGACGCTCCCGCGGCTCTGTACAACTACTTCACAGGCGCTAACGTCAAAATGACTGAGATTTTGCCCTGGCCTACTCTCGACCCGCAGAAGGACGCTTTGATGCTGATGATAATCTCCATCGCGTTCGGTCTTGTTCACATCCTTGTCGGTATGGGCTGTAAGTTCTATATCTGCTTCAAGGAAAAGGACTATAAGGCGGCGTTCTTTGACACAGGTCTCTGGATGCTGATGCTGACAGGCTTTGCGGTTCTCGGCGTGGGAATGGCAACAACTCAGACCGTAATGATGATTGGCGCGGGAATCGCAATCGTGAGCGCCGTCGGTCTTGTGCTTACTCAGGGTCGCGACAAAAAGGGCTTTGGTAAGGTAATCGGCGGTCTGGCTTCACTGTATGACGTCACAAGCTACATCAGCGACCTGCTCAGTTACTCGAGACTTCTTGCTCTCGGACTGACAACAGGCGTTATGGCTCAGGTGTTCAATATGCTCTCGACAATGTTCGGCAGGAGCGTTGTGGGCTTGATATTTATGATAGTCATTATGCTTGTAGGTCACGCAATCAACATCGGACTTAACGCGTTAGGCTCCTACGTACATACAATGAGACTTCAGTACGTAGAAATGTTCAGTAAGTTTTACGAAGGCGGCGGAGAAGAATTTGAACCGTTTTCGTTAAATAGTAAATACATTAAAATTCAGGAGGATAAGTAATATGTTTTCTAATGGTATCTTTTTCGCTATTGTAGGCGCTTCAATCGCTACAGCTCTCGCGGGCTTCGGTTCCGCAAAGGGCGTAGGCGGCGCAGCACAGGCTTCTATGGGAGTTCTCTCCGAGGATTCTTCAAAGTTCGGTAAAATGCTCGTTTTAACACTTCTTCCGGGTACACAGGGACTTTACGGCTTTATCGTAGGCTTCCTTATTCTTGTAAACTGCGGCGTTCTCGGCGGCAGCATTCCCACAGTTATGCAGGGTCTCGCTTATCTCGGCGCTTCTCTCGCTATCGGTATCGGCGGTATGGTTTCAGGCTTCGCACAGGGCCGCGCTTCCGTATCGGGTATCGCAATGAGCGCTAAGGACGACAGAAACTTCTCCAAGGCTATGGTATCGGTAACACTCGTTGAGATTTACGCTCTGCTTGCGTTCATCGTATCTCTGCTCGTAGTTATCTCCGTACCTGCAATCAAAATCTAATGCCGAATAAGAGAAAGGCGGTGTCTGTATGAGCGGTGGAGAAAAAATCATAAACCGTATTAAATCAGACTGCGACGAAAGCGTAAAAGCGATTGAGCTTGAGGCACAGGCTCAATACGACAAGGTTATAGATGAAGCCAAGGCTGAGATTGAGACAATCAAAAAGGCTCACCTCGAAAAGGAAAGCAAGAAGATTGCTCAGATAAAGGCTGCCGCAAAGAGCAAAGCGGAGCTTGAAATCAGAAATGAGCTTCTTAAAAAACGCCGTGAGGAAATCGACAAAACAGTCGGTATGGTTCTTGAAAAGCTCCTGAACCTTGAACACGAGGAATACTTCAACGCCATTTACAAGCTTGCTTCAAAGCTCAGCGGAATGAACGGAGAAATCATACTTAATCAAAAGGATTTGAACCGTCTCCCCCTTGACTTTGAGTATAAGCTCAGAGCTAACGGTCTTGACGCGAAAGTGAGCGACAAGGCGGCTGATATCGACGGCGGATTCATCCTCAAGCACGGCGATATTGAGGAAAATATGGAGTTTAAGGCGATTATCGCGGCAGAACGCGACAGGCTCGAGGACTTGATTAACCGAGAATTATTTATCTGATAGGGTGATATTATGGCATTATCATATGAATTTTCAATCGGTTCGGTAAGAGCAAGAGAAAAATCGCTTTTCACTTCCGCTGATATTGAACAGCTTCTCAGCTACAAATCGGTAGACGAGGTCAGGAGATTTCTTATCGACAAGGGCTACGGAGACGGCTCAGACATCGACGAAATAATCGCTGACCATACAGAAAAAGTATGGGATTATCTCAAAAGCGTTGCTCCCGATATCACGGTGTTTGACCCTTTCTTTCTCGTCAACGATGTCCACAACTTCAAGGTAACCTTAAAGGGAACTATGTCGGGCAGAAAGTACGACGAGCTTATAGCGGCTCCGAACACAATCGACCCCGAGGTAATAAAGCAGTCTGTTGAACATAAAAAATTCAGCCTTCTTCCCGACTGGCTCGCAAAGCCCGCACAGGAAGCTTATGACATTATCGCAACAAAAGGTGACGCCAGAGAAAGCGACGCTGTTGTTGACAAGGCTGTTATGCAGGAAACTCTGAGGATTACCGAGGAATTTTCTTCGGATTTTCTGAAGCAGTATTTCAGAACTCAGATTTTCTATAACAATATCAAAATAGCTCTCAGAAGCTCACGCACGGGCGTTACTGCGGATTACCTTAACAAGGCGTTCTGCGACGTTGCCGAGTTCAGAAAAGCAAGCGTTATTTCTGCTGCGCTCAAGGGAAGCGAAGCCCTCACGGACGAGCTCTCCAAGTACAGCGAATATGACTGCAGCAGAGCTATGGAAAAGTTCAGGCTCTCCCCTACGCTGTTTGAAAAGTTTGTCGACGACAGGCTGATTCTTCTGGCTAAGGAAAGCTGCAAACGCACCAGCGAGGGCGCCGAGCCGATTATAGGCTATTACCTCGGCTGTGAAGCTGAGAAAAAGGTTATTCACATCATAACCAGCGGTATCAGAACAAATACCGAAACCGAAACTATAAGAGAAAGGCTGCGTGAAATCTATGGCTAAGAACATCGCCGTTATCGGCGACAGCGAAAGCGTCAAGGGCTTTTCGGCAATCGGGCTTGATATTTATCCCTGCGACGACTCCGAGCGCGCGGCTCACATTCTCAGAAATATAGCCGATTCCGACGACTACGCCGTTATATATCTCACAGAGGAAATGTATAACGGAACACTCAAGGAACGCAGCCGCTACGAGGAAAGGCTCACTCCCGCTATTATTCCTATCCCCGGGGTTAAGGGCAACAGCGGCGTCGGCGTAAGACGGCTTTCATCCTTTGTGGAAAAAGCCGTAGGCTCAGACATAATCTTCAATGATTGAGGTGTAAGATTTGAAAACAGGAATTATAACTAAGGTCGCGGGTCCGCTCGTTATTGCGGACGGAATGCGCGACGCTAATATGTTTGACGTTGTACGAGTAAGCGAACAGCGTCTTATAGGCGAAATAATCGAAATGCACGGCGACAAGGCGTCCATTCAGGTTTACGAGGAAACCTCGGGCTTAGGCCCAGGAGAAAAGGTCGAGTCTACAGGCGCGCCTCTTTCCGTTGAGCTCGGTCCCGGACTTATCGGCGCTATCTACGACGGTATCCAGCGTCCTCTCAACGAGATTATGAAGGTCGCGGGCACAAACCTCAAGAGAGGCGTAGAGGTAAGCCCTCTTAACCACGAAAAGAAGTGGACGTTTAAACCCACGGCAAAGGTCGGAGACAAGGTCAAGGCAGGCGACGTTATCGGTACAGTTAACGAAACCGCGGCTGTGCTCCACAAGATTATGGTTCCAAACAAGGTTGAGGGTGAAATAATATCAATTAACGAGGGCGAATTCACACTTGACGAGGTTGTTGCGGTTATCAAAACCGAGAACGGCGACGCTGACGTCAAGATGTTCACAAAGTGGCCTGTTCGTATCGGCAGACCTTACAAAAAGAAGCTCTCTCCCGATATTCTTCTCACAACAGGTCAGAGACCTATCGATACTCTCTTCCCGCTCGCAAAGGGCGGCGTAGCAGCGGTTCCAGGTCCGTTCGGTTCAGGTAAGACTGTTGTACAGCACCAGCTCGCAAAATGGGCTGCGGCTGATATCATCGTATACATCGGCTGCGGCGAGCGCGGCAACGAGATGACAGACGTTCTTAACGAGTTCCCCGAGCTTAAGGACCCGAGAACAGGCAACTCTCTTATGGAGAGAACCGTTCTTATCGCTAACACTTCCGATATGCCTGTTGCGGCTCGTGAGGCTTCTATCTACACAGGTATTACAATCGCCGAGTATTTCCGTGATATGGGTTATACGGTAGCTCTTATGGCTGACTCTACCTCTCGTTGGGCTGAGGCGCTCAGAGAAATGTCGGGTCGATTAGAGGAAATGCCTGGTGAAGAAGGTTATCCCGCGTACCTCGGCAGCCGTCTTGCTCAGTTCTATGAAAGAGCAGGCCGCGTTATCGTTAACGGTACAGAGGACACAGAGGGCGCGCTCTCGGTTATCGGCGCTGTATCGCCTCCCGGCGGTGATATCTCCGAGCCTGTATCTCAGGCTACGCTAAGAATCGTTAAGGTATTCTGGGGTCTCGACGCTAACCTCGCTTATAAGCGTCACTTCCCCGCTATCAACTGGCTGACGAGTTACTCGCTCTACACAGACCAGCTTACAAAGTGGTTCTCTGAGAACGCGGCTCCCGACTTTATGGAGCTTCGCGGCAGACTGCTCGCATTGTTACAGGATGAAGCAGAGCTTCAGGAAATCGTAAACCTTGTCGGTATGGACGCGCTTTCCGCTCCCGACCGTCTGAAGCTTGAATCCGCACGTTCAATCAGAGAGGACTATCTCCACCAGAACGCTTTTGATTCTACAGATACTTACACCTCGCTCAAAAAGCAGGTGCTTATGATGAGAGCTATTTTAATCTTTTATGATAAATCCCTCGACGCTCTCAACAAGGGCGCGAACATCGAAATGCTCGTAAATATTCCTGTCCGTGAAAGAATCGGACGTTATAAATACGAGGCTGAGGATAAGATTGACGCTGAGTTCGAGTCGATTGAGGCTCAGCTCGACAGCGAAATTGAGGACGTATTGAAAAGGAGTGATGACTGATGCCTAAGGAATATCGTACAATACAGGAAGTCGCGGGTCCTCTTATGATGATCAGCGACGTAGACGACGTCAAATATGATGAATTAGGCGAAATCGAGCTTCCCAACGGCGAGACACGCCGCTGCAAGGTGCTTGAGGTTGACGGCAGCAACGCTCTTGTTCAGCTTTTTGAATCCGCTTCGGGTATCAACCTCGCGGGCTCAAAGGTAAGATTCCTCGGCCGTTCAATGGAGCTGCCTGTTTCCCCCGATATGCTCTCACGAGTATTTGACGGTCTCGGCAATCCTATCGACGACGGTCCCGCTCTCATTCCCGAAAAGCGTCTCGACATCAACGGCACGCCTATGAATCCTGCGGCTCGTAACTATCCCCAGGAGTTTATCCAGACAGGTATTTCAGCTATTGACGGACTTAATACACTCGTAAGAGGTCAGAAGCTTCCTATCTTCTCTGCTTCGGGTCTTCCCCACGCTCAGCTTGCCGCTCAGATTGCGCGTCAGGCTGCCGTAAGAGGCAAGGACGAAAATTTCGCCGTTGTATTTGCCGCTATGGGTATCACCTTTGAGGAATCCGACTACTTTATCCAGTCCTTTAAGGAAACAGGCGCGATTGACAGAACGGTTATGTTCGTAAACCTTGCGAACGACCCCGCTATCGAGCGTATAGCTACTCCTCGTATGGCTCTCACAGCCGCCGAGTATCTGGCGTTTGACCTCGGTATGCACGTGCTTGTAATTATGACAGATATCACAAACTACGCTGACGCTCTGCGTGAGGTTTCCGCCGCACGTAAAGAGGTTCCCGGCCGTAGAGGTTATCCCGGTTATATGTACACAGACCTTGCGACTCTTTATGAGAGAGCAGGCAGACTCAGAGGAAAACAGGGCTCAATCACGCTTATCCCGATTCTCACAATGCCCGAGGACGACAAGACTCACCCGATTCCCGACCTTACTGGATATATCACAGAGGGTCAGATTATCCTCTCGCGTGAGCTTTACAGAAAGGGCGTAACTCCTCCGATTGACGTTCTCCCCTCTTTGTCACGTCTTAAGGATAAGGGTATCGGACCTGACCGTACACGTAAGGACCATGCCGCCACAATGAACCAGCTCTTTGCGGCTTACGCACGAGGCAAGGACGCCCGAGAGCTTATGGTAATTCTCGGTGAAGCGGCGCTTACCGATATGGATAAGAAGTACGCGGAGTTTGCCGAAGCGTTTGAGAGAGAGTATGTATCTCAGGGCTACGACGCAAACCGTTCTATCGAGGAAACACTCGATATCGGCTGGAAGCTGCTTGAAATCTTCCCCAGAAGCGAGCTTAAACGTATCAAGGACGATATGCTCGACGAATTTTACGGTAAACAGTAAGCAGGTGCTTTTATGGCAATTATGAATGTAAATCCAACGCGAATGCAGCTCACTAAGCTCAAAAAACAGCTTACCACAGCCGTTCGCGGTCATAAAATGCTCAAGGATAAGCGCGACGAGCTTATGCGTCAGTTTCTTGACTTGGTCAGAGAAACCCGCACGCTGCGAGATTCGGTTGAGCAGAAGCTTACCGACTGCAACGCTCACTTCGTTAACGCGAGCGCGGTTATGTCCAAGGAGTCGCTCGACGCTTCGCTGATGTCTCCGAAGCAGCAGGTCACTCTTGAGACAAGCTCCAAGAACGTAATGAGCGTAGAGATACCTCAGTTTACGACCTCGGCTCGCACCTCTGACAGCGGCGATATCTTCCCCTACGGCTTTGCTTACACCTCGTTTGAGCTTGACGACGCGATTATCTCGCTCAACAGTGTGCTAGAGGATTTGATAAAGCTTGCCGAAATGGAGAAAAGCTGCGAGCTTATGTCTGCTGAAATTGAGAAAACCCGACGCAGAGTTAACTCGCTTGAGCATGTTATGATACCAAGATATCAGGACACAATCAAATACATTTCAATGAAGCTTGAGGAAAACGACCGAAGCAGCCGCACAAGGCTTATGAAGGTAAAGGATATGCTGCTTGACAAAGCGCATAACTACTCAGGTAAACAGCATTAAAAAACGCCGTAACGCGTCTAAGCGTTACGGCTGTTTTATACCAAATTATTTGATTTTTACCGAGCGGACTGAGCTGTAATCACTGTATACGTACTTGCCGTTTACCACATTATAGGAACGGATTCTGAAATATACTTTCTGGCCCGATTTGAAGCAGCCCGAGATGTCGCTCAGAGATTTATTAATTCCTCTTACGACGTATCTGGTCTTGTTCTTAAACTGCGCGTTATCGGCAAATTCGATAACGTAACCGCGTGTATTCTCTGTCTTTGACTTCCAGTTTACCGTCGCGGCGCCCTCTTCACGTGAAGAAACATTGCCGAGCTGTACGGGACAATAGGTTGTGCTCGCGGTCAAAGCAACGCTGTTTCCGTAATAACGCTTTCCGTCTACTGTCATAACAGGACGAACTTTGAGCTTGTACTCTGTGCCCTCATCAAGGAAAAAGTCTGTGTAGGAATTTGTCTTTACCTCGTCGATGAGGTTATAGCCTATGAAGGAATCGTTATGCTCGTAAATCTGGTAGCTTGTAGCTCCAGCAACCTTGTCCCACTTGAGCTCAATCTCATCGTATGACGGAGTCGCTTTCAGATTAGTGACAGGCTGAGGCTTTATTGCGTACTTGATTGTCTTTGACTCGATATACTTTTTGTTTTTGAAGCGCACGACCTTAGCTCTAGCTATGCCGACCTTCTTGTTCTTGTAATAATATATCTTGTAGTCGGTTCCCTCTTTGAGCAGGGTGTCGCCGTCGTAAATCTGGAAGCTCGGCTTAACGCCCGATTTTTTGAAAGTATATCCCGAGCTTTTGAGGTTTGCAGCGTAAAGCTGTGAATCCTCGTTTGAATAATCGTAGAAATCCTCGTAAAGCGCGTTCGAATCATAACGCACGCCCTTGATTGTGTAGTTCTCTGAGAACTGCCAGATGTGAGGTGACTTGTCGTTGAACATTACCTTTTTCTCAGTCGGGTCGGGATAATAAGGCCACTGAGCGTACCAGATATAGAAATCGTTGTCAAGGTAATCCTCGAGGTTCAACAAATCCCTGTAGAAGCTCTGCGAGGAATAAATAGTCGGTATGTAACCGTAATCTCTGATTTTGTTACAGAATTTCTTTACTCCGTTGTGAAGATAATTGCGTGTAATCCTTCCGCTGTTAACGGCATTTGACTGAATCGCGTCCTCAATATCATACGCAACCTGGATTGTATCTCTGTCCTTTGTGTAGTTGCCGAGCGACTTCAGCTGACGGTGAACCCAGTTAGCCATTTTTACGCTGTCTGTGTAAGAGTATATGTAAGAATACACATAGATACCGAAATCGATACCCGCCTCAACGCATCCGCGTACATTCTGTTTGAACCTTTCGTCAACATATCCGCCTCCGTGCTTATAATATCCCACACGGATATAAGCAAACTCTACTCCGATATTCCTGAGATAGTTCCAGTCGATATCGCCGTTCCATTCCGAAACATCAACTCCGTAGGAATACTCGGGGTTTTTCGGAAAGGATTTGAACGTCACGGCGTTAACCGAAACGCACGATAACAGTATCCCGATTATGAGAATAATCGGCAACACCGCCTTGAAAACCTTTTTCATCATACACCATTCCTTAAACAATATGATAACATTTTACATTATTTTGACACAAAAATCAATAATTGACGCAAATTACCTTAATTTGTTGCATTTTTTATAAATTTCCATTATACTAATACACGGTGATTGTTATGTTTGAATTTACAATTGAGAACAAGGACTTCCTTAACGATTTTTACAGAGAAATGAAGGAATATGTAAAGAATTCCTACGCCTTCACGGCAAAGTTTCTGATTAATCCTACCCTTATGGAAAACTACAAGGAGCAGGAGAAGCTCGCGCTTATTCTCCTTAACAAGAGCATTTATCAGAACATTTTCAATACAATGTGTCAGCTCGACAACAATATGATTTTCTCGGCTATGTCCTGCCTTGAAAACGCGCTTTACAACATCAGACTCTTTTATGTGCTGAAGCTCAACAAAAATAACCTTTACAAATATATGACCGACGAGTTCTTTGATTTGAAAAAATGCGAGGATATCGCCGACAAAAACACAGATTTTGAGGAAAAGACAGATTTTTCGATTATCGACTTCTATAAGGATGTCAAGCGCAATAACCGCTTTGAGGATATCAAGGCGATTCTTCCGCTCGAAATCGTAGACGGCAACCTCTATATGGGACTTTCAAACGGCAATCAGCTCAGTGAAAAGCTCGAAAACAAGGTCAGAGGTTATATGGTTTCGATGTACAGAGCCCTCAACCTGCATAATCAGATGTTCTTTAACGGCGGTCTTGACCCCGAATTTGAGGAAATCGAGGGCAGAATCTACCGCAAGTTTATGGACTACGTCAGATATTACGCCTGATGATACGCTTCTCCGCTCTGCATAGCCTTATGCTCTGCGGAGATTTCTTTAAATAACTCATAGGAATTATACTCGAGATTTGTTTCTGTCGCGACAGCCTTGAGCGCTACGGTACACTTTTTAGAGCGCAGAAGCTTCAGAAAAATGCTGAGAAGCCCGTCACTGAACCCGATAAGATAGAGCATTTCGTCCGAAAAACTCTCAGCCTCTGCCCTGCTTTCTGTCTCGGAAATACCGAGAAGCGAGCCGAGCGCTGTGCCGTATTCTTCGGGAGAAATCTCTCGGGTCTGAATATTTAAGGCGCGGCAGATATTTTTGATTGCTATCGCCTTTTTACCGCTGATATTGTACATAAACAGTTCAGTCATTCTTAATCACCGAGTAGTATTATAAGTTTTTACGGAGAAATTGTCAATTAATGAAGCATTATTATTCTTTAAACGAATATTATAAGAATAGATTTAATAAAAAGGTCTACAAAATATCGATAAACGGCGGTATGACCTGTCCAAACCGCGACGGTACGCTAGGAACCAAAGGGTGCATTTTTTGCTCTGAGGGCGGTTCTGGCGAGTTTTCGGCTTCGGCTGAGTTGAGAATTTCCGAACAGCTGAAATCGGCAATTGAACGCGTTAAAACAAAAACAAAGGACAACCTTTTTATAGCGTACTTTCAGCCTTTTACAAACACCTACGCAAGCACGGATTACCTGAGAAGGATATTTTATGAAGCTATCGAGCCAGACTGCATCGTCGGATTGTCAATAGCTACCAGACCCGACTGCTTAGATGACGAAAAGCTTGAGCTTTTGAAGGAGCTTAACCTAATCAAACCCGTAAGCGTTGAGCTCGGCTTGCAGACAATTCACGAAAAAACCGCAGAATATATCCGCCGAGGATATAAGCTTGAGGTATATGACGAGGCGGTTCGGAAGCTGAGAAACGCGGGGATTGATATCGTGACCCACGTCATAATCGGGCTCCCCTATGAGACTGAGGAAATGATGCTGGAAACAGTAGAATATGTCGGAAAAAGAACGGACGGAATCAAGCTTCAGCTCCTGCACGTCCTCAAAAATACAGATTTAGCCAAGGAGTATCAGTCGGGTAAGTTTGAAGTTCTGAGCCTTGAAAACTACACGGATATAATTATTAAGGCGATTGAGCGCTTGCCTGAGCGAGTTGTTATACACAGAATTACAGGTGACGGCGACAAGAAAAGCTTGATTGCGCCAATGTGGAGCGCTGACAAAAAGCGGGTGCTTAACTACATAAACCGCGAAATGGAAAGGCGCGACGTAAAACAGGGAAAATTTCTTTTACAAAAGGCTTGATTTTTTTTGCTGTTTATACTATAATATACAAGTCGCTTATGCAGAGATGTCCGAGCGGCCGAAGGAGCATGATTGGAAATCATGTGTACGGTGAACACCGTACCGAGGGTTCAAATCCCTCTCTCTGCGCCAAAAAATAAAGCACCCATTTGGGTCAATATCATTAAGATAAGCCAAAGGGTGCAAATCAAAAAAAGACACACTTGCGAAAGCAGGTGTGTTTTTTCGTAAAAAAGCAAAACGAAAAGACCAAC
>ONAL01000026.1 GCA_900315785.1 uncultured Eubacteriales bacterium | reverse complement strand
ATGATGATATATCGACTGTTACATTCTACAACTACAACGAGACGACAAAAGTCGAAAACGGAAAAGAAAAGCCTGTACATCTGCACAGGTACAAATTCCTTGGCTGGTACAGTAAGCCTGAAAGAGGCGAAAACGACGAGTACCGTCTTACCACTAACGAAGATATCACGAAAGATGATTTAGCAAACGGCGAAATGCCTGCGAAAGATTCGACGTATTACGCGCTTGTCAGCCAGGATATGGTAAGAATGAATGTTGAATACCGTTATCTTGACGGATATACAAAAACATCCTTACACAAACTCAGCAACGCTGACGCGACTCCCGTAGTACGTGGAGCTCCGACAGACGGAACAGGAGCTGAGGGCGACGGCGACGCTCCGCATGTAGGCGCCACAGTTGAGTACAGCAACCCGTCTGATTATAAAAACAATACTTTAATATCATGGCACAGAAACGACGGATATTCTCTCAGTGTCAAGCCTATTGACAATCGTGTTTATAAATACGAGTTTGCCGAATGGTGGGAAATAGTTGGAGAAGGCGAATACATCCGTAAAGATAACTGGAATTCCAGCGGAGAATGGTCACCGACTATTTTATCGGGACAGCTCTCAAGACAGGAGAACCACCATCTTATAGCGGTATATACACGCCGTGAAGTTACCGAGATGCCGTACACTATTAACTACCGCTTTAATACCCGTAAAGACGGAGTTAAAGACTATGTTGTAAAGGGTACGCTACGCGGTACAGATCTTGTTGAAGGCCACGAGAATGTAAAGATTACGGAGGCGGGCTGCTTTGAGCTTACCGACGACTTTATAAGGGAAAACGCTCCGTTTGAGAAAAACTACAGACAGGTATTGTCGTGGGATGACGGAACGATTAAAAAAGACTCTGTTGCCGCTCAAACGGACGGAGAGCAAGACCGCATTATAACTACGGTGGTAGCCAAACAGACAGCTCAAACTGTTCATATTCATTACCGCCTTACCGATTCGGAAGCTTATAGTACATTTGATACTCTTATCGGTAATAACCGCGGTGATGATGAAAAAATTTCAGTTCTCGATTTAAGCTCAAACGCAAACTTCAGATACTGGGCTATCCGCAAAACGGAAACAGGTCCTGTAATAGCTAAGTGTTACGACCCCGATTTCACTTTCCAGATGTTAAGCGACTATTATATCAGCCCCGTCTTTACAAGTGAATCTACAGGCGAAAAAACCGCTAAGCTTGACCCCTCCGCTCTCGCGACAGGTGATGAGGATTGGCTCGCTTGGACTTGGAATAACGACGACAGCGACGGTACGCTTGTAATTCCTAATAAAAACCTGACTTTCACAGGTTTAAAGGATAAGGTGGTATTTGCCCGCGTTGAACAAGGAACAACCACGTTCAGCAATAACAGGTCGAATGTTTGGAATAAGACTTACGACCTTACTGTTTCTGACGGTGAAAAATTTGTCCTGACCGAATGGACAGGAGACAATAATTACTATATGGCGGGTAGTTGGTCTGAAAGCAGCGAGGGAACCCCGAATATCGACACCGTAAAAATTACGAATGTCGATTATTCGAGAAACCGCTGGACAGATGAAAATGATACTGTTCCCGCTAACGGCTCTACAGACCTTATGTTCAGCGATTATGAAATAGCGTTCAGCAGCTTAGGCAACTTGATTAAAAACAGCTCTGATTACGAATTGGGCATTGTGTTTGAGAGATGCGCTCAGCTGGGCAAAGGAGAAACTTTTAATCCCGACGGGTACAATTATAAGTCCGACAGCGATGCGTTGAAAAACGCGGTCAGCCAAAATACAAAGCCGAAATCTTATATATATGACGGTACAAATACACGCCAGATTCAGATTAAAAATATCGCTACTTCGAATCTTACTAACAAAGACCGAGGAGAATACTGTATTAACTTTAAGAATTCCCATAAAACAGTAGAAGGGGAAGAAGTTTATACAAACAAAGACGCGATAATGAAAGTTACCGCTTATATGATTAACAAAAAGACTAACAAAGTTACCCTCAGTAACTCGATATACGTTTGCTTAAATAATATAGGTTCTATAAACCTTGCGAGCGCAGCGGGTTAATAACTGAAATCTTTAAAACAAGGGGGATATTAAAAATGAAAAAATTATATATCTCTCCTGAGTTCGAGATTCTTATGGTGAAACTTAGTGAGGAGATACTCACAAGCAGCCTTGAAAACGGCGGTTCTCAAATTATTGACGACGGAAGCGATTGGGACAGCTGGGACGGAGATGGAAGTAATAGTATTGACAGTAATAACTGGTAGGAGGTTTTATGAAGCATATACTTAAATTTCTTTCGGTAATGCTTGCTCTTTTGGTGATATGTTCCGTTACGGTTTATGCCGCTGATTCATATTTTACAGTCGACGGTTTTATGGTTTATATCAACAGTAACGGCGAGGCGGTTATATCCGAATATAAAGGAAACTCTAAGAATGTTGTAATTCCTCTCGCTCTTATGGGAGCTAAGGTTACCGCTATTGACGATTACGCGTTTTTTAATAACACTGATTTGAAATCTGTATCCTTTGAGGAGGCTGAGTTCCTTAATTATATAGGTACCGACGCCTTTTACGGATGTACAGGGTTACAGGTAATAAACATTCCGTCGTCTGTAAAAGAGATAGGCTTCGCTGCTTTTCAGAATTGCACGAATCTAAAGAATGTTACGCTCGGAAATGGTATATGCTCAATCGGAAATCAGGCGTTTTATAATTGCTCCTCTGTAGAGAAAATTGTTATTCCGGAGGGAGTTGAGTCGCTCGGCGATTGGTGCTTTTCGGGTTGTACTTCGCTTAAGGATATTGGAATTCCCGACAGTGTTACTTCTATATCGGATAACGCTCTGATGAATGTTTCTAAGGATCTTGTTATCTACTGCAGCGAAAATTCTTACGCGGCTGAATTCGCGCGGGAGAATAGTACTGAATCCAAAGTCCCCAAGGTGTATGAACTCGGCGACGCTAATCTGGACGGAAAGGTTAATATACGTGACGCTACGACTATTCAGATAGTTAAAGTCGGAAAGATGACAATCCCGACATATCGAGGCGATAACTATGCTGACGTTAACCGCGACGGACAGATTAATATCTGTGACGCCACTCTGATACAGATGAAAATCGCTGGTATAATTAATGATTTCTAGCTTAATACCAAACCTGCTAAGAAAAGCACAGAGGACATTAGCTATGATTAAACAACTGACTAAAGATGAATAGAATATAAGCAACAACCGGTTGCTTTTCATCGCACGGTTTCTATGTTATCATTACATAAGGAGGTGTGCTTATGGACACAAAAGAAGTATTATATGAACTAAGAACAAAGAACGGTTTGTCGCAGGATGAGCTTGCCGAGAAGGTTTTTGTGACCCGTCAGGCGGTATCACGCTGGGAGAACGGCGAAACAGTACCGAATACCGAAACCCTGAAGCTGCTGTCAAAGCTTTTCGGTGTTTCTATCAACACGCTGCTCGGCGCGCCGCGTAAGCTCATCTGCCAATGTTGCGGTATGCCGCTCGAAGATGAACTAATCGGAAGAAATCAGGACGGATCGCTGAATGAGGATTACTGCAAATGGTGCTATGCCGACGGAGAGTATACCTACAGTGATATGGATGAATTGATAGATGTTTGTATACCACATATGGTCAAGGAGGGATTTTCCAAAGAACAGGCACGCACGTATATGAAAGAAATGCTGCCCAAGCTCGATTATTGGAAAAGATATGAGGAGCTCAGCGACAACGGACAGTTTGAAGAATTCAAGAAAAGCCTTATTGATGAAATCAACGCGCTTCATATCGAGGGTATGCCGAAGGTCGAAAAGCTCAACGCGCTCGTCGGCAAGTACGTCAACCTCGAATATCGGCTGCCGAACGGTACGAATGTTAAATTCCTCGACGACGGGGTCACCTATCTCGGTAATCAGCTCGAATCGGAATTTGGCGGCGACAGGTGCTTCGGCGTTCTTGCCAATATGGATTTCATCCTGATATGTACCTATGGCGCAGAGGGAGCAGACCCTGAACTCGTGCTGTATAAAAAGAGATGAACACAGAAATAATTGACCTCTTTATCTTATTGTCAGAGGGTGCATAAGGGTTCATTGTATCAATCATATAGTCCAATGCCACGCATAAGGCAGTCCAAAAGGACTGCCTTTTTTGCGTGCCGCTGAAAGGGACTCGAAGCCGACCGATATCACGTTCAATGTCAAACTTAACGGCAGATATCTTTATATCCTATACGCATAATGTTCCGCTCCTGTTGCACCACATAACCGAGAGCGAGACTACGACAAACGTCGCGGTCTCGCTCTTTTCTTTTTTGTGTTGTGTTGTTGTGTTTTTGTTGTAGCTAAAGATTATTAAGCGGGCTGAACAATAAATCTGCTCATTTCTCTGATAGTTAAATCAATCGGATCAATACCTTTTTCTTTGCAATATTGACTGATTTTTCTGTAGTCGTAGTGAGTTCCGTTGTCCCCGAAAGGAGCAACAAATCCGCCTGCTTTTTCAGCAAGCTCATCTAATTCTCTCATATCACGAATTTCTTGTTCTGACATAATGTTATTCTCCTTTCAATGTGTAGATTTTTAATAGCTTTTGAGCACTGGCTTCGTCAATAAACATTCTGTATGGATGAGGAATTCCAAGAAGAACCGCGCCGAACTTGTCTCGGTAGTAATTGACAAGCTCTATATTTTTAGCGTCAAGAAACAGAAAACCTTCATAACCTCTGTTAATTGATTCCTGCGCGGCTATCGCGAATAAATGATCCCCAACACCTTCATACAGTTTGCTCTTTCCTAAATTATGCGGCGCGCTTTCAGCAATGTTAATATACATGGCGTTATCGCTCGGATAATCAGTTAAAGCAATTAAACCTTGTATTTCGGAGTCGTTTTCCAAAGTTAGTTTATCACCGATACGGAAAAGAAAACTGTACTGCTCACAGCATAAACGAGAGCGACCTTGACGAGCTTATCTATGACGAAATAAAGAGAATCCGCGACCAGGCAAAGAATAATTACGAGAACGTAGACACCGAGGTCGCACGTTTGCTTAAAAGCAAGAATACCATTACAGGGAAAATCAAAAGCCTAAAAGAAGAACTCAGTCAGCGCAAAAGCGACCAGAAAGAGATCCTGTTGGAGCGTATCCGCGACAAGGAACACGCCGAGGTGTACAACGAAATGCTCATAAGCTGTGAGGATGATATCAACCGTATTAAGGCGGAAATCTATGATATTGAGAACTACAACGAAACGATTAAAAAGCGAAAATCCGAGATGAAGCAAACGGTAGATCTGATAGAACAAATCGTCAGCGAAGGCGAAATCAGCAACGCTAATCTCCGACAGCTCATAGATAAAATCATTATCTATGAATCGTCCGAGGGATTACAGATAAAGATTAACCTAAACGCCTCATTCTCTGAGCATATGAAAATCTATATCGAGGAAGGCAATGAGCAAGCCGACTTATCGGTAGTACGTCAGATTGTACCTTCTGCTATGCGAAGAAGGCTCAAAAATTAATTGGCAGACGCGTAAGGTTTGTGAATCGATATTTAGCGATAGTTACTAAATTCAATCGAGTGAATTTGTAGAGAATAGCTAACACATTCACGAGCATACCTTATGCGTCTGCCAAAACTTTTTTTACCCGGAAAAAGCGAAAAGCCCGATGAAATCGAGCTTTTCTTGGTGCGGATAACAGGACTTGAACCTGCATGAAATTGCTTTCACATGGACCTGAACCATGCGCGTCTGCCAATTCCGCCATATCCGCGTATTTCAACTCGTCTATTATATCAAATAACAGACGAGTTGTCAATCAATCCTTTTTAATATTTGAAATTTTAAAGTCCGCGTACTTGTTGAGGTCGAGCAGAGTGATTTCGTGTCCCATAAGTCGCGTGCTCAGCGGCGAGAGCTCCGTAAAGTCGCCGTAATGGTTCCTCAGGTAATCCTTATACTTCTCGGGAACAGGCATCTGATGACCGCAGAAATCAACTCTGATTTCGTTGTCGAGGAAGCTCTTGTCAAAGCCGCCCTTATGAACGCTGTAGCCCATTCCGTCGTACAGATAGCGCGCGCGCTTCTTGTGCTTGAACATCTCGAGCGTGAAGAGGAGCATTCGCATTGAGAATCTGAGCGGAAAGATATTTTTGAGGAAGTTTGAAATCGCCGACTGAACCTTCTTGCCGTTGTAAACTCTGCGGTGGTTCCACTTGTTGAACACCATTGCGAGCCAGAACAGCGTGAGCTGACTGTGGAGCTTCTGACCGATTTTGGAGTTCGCGGTCTTGTCGTGGCAGAAGATATCAAACGCGAAGCCGTTGTTCATACCCTTGTGATTCTTTGAGAAATCCGTCGCGAACATCGTGTCGGTGAGCCGAAGCTTCGCGTAGGCGTAGTTGTAGCGCTTGTCCTTCTTGGGGTCCTGCAGAATCATACCGTCGGGGAGCTCGGCTGGAGCGACCTCGAGGAACTTGTCGTAGTCCTCGCGGAGCATCATAATATCCACGTCGTCGTCCCACGGAATGAAGCCCTTGTGCCTTGCGGCTCCGAGCAGCGTTCCGCCGCCGAGGTACCAGGTGATGTTGTGCTTTTTGCAAATCCTGTCGACCTCGAGCAGATACGCGAGCAGAACCTGCTGAATCGAGCTGAGTCTGCCGCCGTGCTCGTCGGGGAATCTGAAATCCGCCTCGACGTCCTCACGGTAGCTCAGAACGGAGAGCTCGAGCGAGGTCTTGAGGTCAAGCCTCGGCGCAAAGCCCTTGAACGCAAGCTTGCCCGTGTTGAGCTCGTTGCCCTCAAATTCGCCGTTATCGGTCAGATTAATCTTTGATTGCTTTCCGAAAATATCCCTGAGAACAGCCGAAACGCCTGCCGTTGAAGCGGACGCGTCCCTGCTCGTGACGTTGTAGACACCCTCGAGCTTTTTCTCTAAGGTGTAAACCGCCGCGTCAAACAAATCGCTGATATATGTGAAGCTGAGCTTGTTGTCGGTGCAGTAAAGGCTTACTTCGCGACCCTCGGCTACCGCCTTGAAAACGTCCTCAAGACCGTTGTAAACGCCGCTGTCGGGAGCAAGCAGAACGCCCGAGCGAAGCGTCGTGAGGGTGATTTTTCTCTCGCCGCAAAGGCTCGTGACGTAGCTTTCGATTGTCCTTACGAGCTGGGTGTTGAAATCCTCGGGAGTGCTTCTGCCCATTTCGGTTTCGGAGAAAACGCGGTATTTGTTGCTGCCCTTGCCGTAAACACGGCTGTCGGAAATCAAGACAAACCGCTTGATTTTCTTTTCGTCCGCAAGAATAAACAGGCTCCTTGCCGCCGCGAGCTCCAGCGTGAGCACGGTGTCGGAGTTGTCGATTCTGCCGCCGCAGATTCCCGTGTGGATAATCAAATCCACCTTCTGCTTTATGGCGGAAGCTCTGCCGTACTCGCAGAGGTTGAAGTCGTCGCGTTCCATAACGCCCGACGGGATTTCCTCGTCGGACGAGAGGATTACCTTGATACCGAGCTTAAGCCTGTCGTTGAGGCTGAGAAGCGTGTAGGCGAAGGCGCGCGCCGCCGCGTGACCCGAAACAAGCACGGATTTGCCCTTGAGACAGTTGGGCTTGAGCTCGTTCATAGACGGGGTTGTCGCCCAGTCGGACTGAAAAACGGAAAGGATTTCCTTCATCAGCATTACGCCTCACCGCCTTTCTCTGTGATGATGTTGAGCGCCCGTGTGACGCCCGCCTCAGCCGTCGCGTCGGGGATATATCCGAGCCGTCTGAGCCTGGTGTTGTCGAGCACATAGAGGTTTTTGGACATAGGGGAGAGGGACTTTTCCTGTCCCTTGTAGTGAACCTTCGCCGCGTCGCCGTAGAGGTTCGAGAGCAGCTTCGCGAGCTCCTTTTCACACAGTGTATAGTCTGCGCTGATGTTGATGAGCTCGCCGCTTTTTGCGGTGAAAAGCGCCTTGACGACCGCAGCCGCGGCGTCGGAAACGTAAATCGCGCTTGCGGGGAAGTCGCCCTGTTCGGCGATGATGTTCTTGTTGAGCGCTGCCGCCCTGAGCAGCTCGCTGTACCTGCAGTCAAACGCGCTTACCACGTCGGCAATTATGGGAACCTTGACGTCAAAGCCCTTTTCGCGCGCGAGCTTGAGCGTCTCGGTGATTAACATTCTGTTGTACTGGATATGCGACTTTTCGGGGTCGGCGCAGTCGTTGTAGCCGAACAGGTCGCTTTCGCCGAGCGTGTCTCTGCCGTTGAAAACCTCACCGTAAACGGAGCAGGGAACGCAAATCGCCGCCTTGGCTCTGTTTGAGGTTATGAATCTGAGCAGATTGAGCGAAGCCGTGAACGGCTCGAGCTCGGTGATGTCCTCGGTGTGAATCACAATATCGGCTCTTTCGCCGCCGAGATATGAATAGTCGCGTGTTACGACAAAGTCGATATCGCCGCGGTAGGTGAGCTTGCCGAACTTCTCCATAAGCTTGTCGGAGGAATCGACCGCGATAATCTTGGCTCCCTCGGAGTTCAAATCATTGTTGATGAGAAGCGCGCAGGCAAGGTAGTAGCCGAGCGGCTTTGACGCGCCCGTAATGAGCACGGTCTTGCCCGTGAACGCGGAAAAATCCGTCCTCTTTATCGACGACAGAATATCGTTGTATAAATAAGGCGACAGTAATCTATTAACCTCAAACTCCATATCTTTCTCCTGTAAAATTGTTTCAATCAAAAAGGGGGCTTGCCTTTCGACAACCCCCATACATTAAGCTTTTGTATTCTCTTCGTTTGTCTGAGCGTCGTCCGATTCCTTATCCTCGGCTTTTTTGCCGTTGTAGTAGCTCTTTCTGAATTCCTCGAGAGACGCTTCATAATCGGCGATTTCGCGCTTGAATTCCTCGATTTTCTCGTAATGCTTCTCGAGGCTTTCTCTCTCCGTGGTCAGGAGCATATCGTCGGTAGCGGACTCGATAACCTTGTTGAGCTCCGCAATCTTCTCCTTGCGCTTGTCAATCTGGGACTTGCGCTTGTCGATGAGATAGATGAGGTGAGCTTCCCTTGTGGGACCGTCAAACATCAGCTTGCCCTTTTTAAGGAAAATCGAGCGCTCGCAGATTTCCTCAACGGACGTCGCGTTGTGGCTGACGTACAGCACGGTGACGCCTGTCTCGATAATCTGGCGGATTTTCGCCTTACACTTAGCCTTGAACGACGCGTCGCCGACGGCGAGAGCCTCGTCGATAACGAGGATATCGGGTGAGATGTTTACGTTAATCGCAAAGCCGAGACGCATTTTCATACCGCTGGAGTAGGTTCTTACGGGCTGGTCGATGTACACGCCGAGCTCGGCAAAGTCAACGACGTTCTGCTCGATTTCGTCGATTTCGTCATCGTTGAGACCGAGGATATAGCCCTTGAGGCGGATATTCTCGCGTCCTGTCATTTCGAGCACAAAGCCCGCGGTGAGCTCGAGCAGAGCCGCAACCATTCCGTTAACCTCAATTTCGCCCTCGTCGGGGAAGGTAACGCCTGTTACGTGCTTGAGGAGCGTCGACTTGCCGCCGCCGTTGTCGCCCATAATGCCCACGGCTTCGCCGCGTCTTATCTCAAAGGAGATGTTGTCGAGCGCCTTGTGTGTGACAGGGTTTCTGGGCTTGATGAACAGCGACTTGAACCTTGCTCTGTCGTTCTTATATAGCGTATAGGTTTTTGATACGTTTTTAAATGTGATAATCGGCTTGGAGTTCATATCGACCTTGCGCCGCTGCATATTTTCAAAAAAGCTATCCATTATTCTTTGTCCACCTTTTCAGATAACAATCAATTATCAAATTACAGAACGTCGGGAATCTTCTTTCTCAGCTTGTTGTAGTTGTGAACGCCGAGCAGGAATACCACGATAAACTCTACCGCGAAGATGATAAACTCCGAGGTGTACTCGAAGAACCAGCGGTCATAGAGCAGAGCGTTTCTGTAGCCGTTGATAAAGAAGTTCATCGGGTTGAACATCATAATCTGTCTGAGCGGAGTGGGAAGGTCGTAGGAGTTGTAAACTACGCCTGTCAGCCAGAACACACCCGACATAACCGATGTAATCGCGTTTTCAAGGTCAGCCGAGAAAGCGCACATCGGAGCCGTGCTCCAGGAGAGGAACAGGAAGAAGAGGAACATAACCGGCATATAGAAGAATATCTGCAGGTTATACCAGCTCACACCCCAGAAAATGGAGACGTAGATGTACATCAGGAGCGTAAGCACAAGATGAACGTAAATTCTCGAAATCGTCGAGAAGGTCATAATTGTGGATACAGGGAAGTTGACCTTGGTAACGTATTGGCGGTGGGAGCGTATGTCCTTGGCGCCCTTGACGATACTGTCGGAGATGAAGAACCACGGAATGAAGCCGACAAACATAAACAGGAATCTGTCGAGCAGCAGCGTGTGACCGTGAACGTCAACCTCAACGGTTCCGAGGTGTCTGATACCTACGGAGAACGCGAACCAGTAAACGAAAATCGTGAACGCGGGCTTTACAACAGCCCAGCCCGGACCGATTGCGGCGCCCTTGTATGTCTTGATGAGCTCGGTTTTTGCGAGCATCATAATCTGTTTTCCGAAGCCCTTATGCTCTCGGATAATGTCCTTTAAGAAAACTATCTTAATCTCCCCCTCAAATACAATACAAAGAGTGATTATATATAGGTTCATTATAGTGCTATTTTGTTCATTTGTCAATTTCTGTTACGAGAATGTAGTTTTTAGTTTTGAGCCGTTTACATTGTCATTGACAAAAAAAAAACATAGGGGTATAATTACGGTGTATATATTCCTGTAAGCTTAGGAGGTAGAATATGACAAAGTTATTTATCGCCGTTCCTTGTTACAACGAGGAAGAGGTGCTCGAGGATTCCGCTGCGAAGCTCAGGCTCAAGCTTGAGAAGATGATGTCTGAGGGAAAAATTACAAGCGACAGCCGAATCGTATTTATTGACGACGGCTCAAAGGATAAAACATGGAGCCTTATCGAGAAGCTTCACTACGAAAATCCGATTTTCGACGGTATCAAGCTCAGCCGCAACCGCGGTCACCAGAACGCTCTGCTCTGCGGTCTCATGACGCTTAAAAGCAAGGCTGACGCGGTTATCTCAATCGACGCGGATTTACAGGATGATATTGAGGTATTCGACGAGATGGTCGCCAAATATGAGGACGGCTGCGACGTTGTTTACGGCGTGCGTTCCAAGCGCGCTACCGATACCTTCTTCAAGCGCTTCACAGCCGAGAGCTTCTACAAAATCCTCTCGATGATGGGCGCGAAGGTTATCTTCAACCACGCGGATTTCAGACTTATGAGCCGACGCGCTCTCGAGGCGTTCTCGCTTTATAAAGAAACAAACATCTTCCTTCGCGGTATGGTTCCGCTTATCGGCTACAAGTCCGATATCGTTACCTACGAGAGAAGCGAGCGACTTGCGGGCGAGAGCAAATATCCTCTCAAGAAAATGCTCGCGCTTGCGTGGGAGGGTATCACCTCGCTCAGCGTTCAGCCCATCAGGGTTATCACCTGGACAGGTCTTATCATCTTCCTTATCAGTATCGCTATGATTATCTACTCAATCGTAAGTCTCTGCGTCGGCGCGGCGGTTAGCGGCTGGACAAGCATTCTCTGTTCAATCTGGGCGCTCGGCGGACTTATCCTGCTCGCTATCGGTATCATCGGCGAGTACATCGGTAAGATTTATCTCGAGACGAAGCGCCGTCCCAACTATATTGTAGAGGAGTGCTTGGGTCTTGACGATTGACAGGAAAATCGCGAGAACTCTCGCGACCGTTGCGAACGCGCTGTTCTTTCTGACCTTTCTGGGCGTTTTTACCTGCGTCGTAATCTGGGGCTACACGGCAACTCCGAGCAAGTACAACCCCAACTCTCCCGCGCTTCATCTGACGGTTATCATCGGCTTTGTGCTGATTACGGCGCTGTTTGTCGCCGTCAACCGTTTTCTCTTCGGCAGAGAGTTCGGCGACAGGATTAAGCAAAGGCTCAGCCTCGACAGCCGAAGGCTCACAACCATTATTATTTTCTCGGTTGTGGGAATTATGCTGCTCGTGCAGTGCTACCTCGGCTGGAAGCTCAAAATCTTCCCCGGTAACGATTTGAAGTACGTCGAAAAGTACGCAATCCGATTTGCAAAGTCGGGCAGCTTTGAGGGACTTTGCCAGCCGATAAACGGCGGTTACTACATCATTCGTTATCCCAACAACTTCGGACTTTACTTCCTTATGGCGTTCACGTACCGCCTCAGCTACCTGATTACAGGCAACATTTCGAGGATTCCGCTGATTGTCATAAATATTCTGGCGCTCAACTCCACGGTGCTTATGACCGTTATGCTCGCGCGCAGATTGTTCGGCAACCGCAAGGCTCTGTTCACGCTTATGCTTTGCGCGCTGTTCACGCCGTTCTATACCTACACGGCGTTTTACTACACCGATTCGCTTTCGCTTCCGTTCGTTATCGGCTCCGTCTATCTCATCGACGTGGCGCTCTCGAGCGAAAACGCCAAGAAAAAGTACATTCTGCTCGGCGTGAGCGGACTTGTGATGTTCTTCGGCTTCAAGCTCAAGGGAAGCGTTATCGTGCTTGTTCCCGCAATCCTTATCTACCTGTTTTTGAGGTACGGTATCAAAAAGGCGGCTTGTCTCGCCCTCGCCGTGATTATCGGCTTCGGCGCGAGCTACGCGGCTTACACCGCTTCCTTCAAGATTGCGGTTCATATCCCCGAGGAGCTCACCTATAAATACGAAATGCCCTACACCCACTGGGTTATGATGGGTCTCAAGGCTCACGGCGGCTACAACAAGGACGACAGCGAATACTCGCGTTCCTTCGATAACAAGGACGAGGTCAAGGACGCCAATATCAAGGTCATCAAGGCTCGCCTCAAAAAATACGGCGTCGTCGGTCTCTTGAACCACCTCAAGAAAAAGGCTACCTGGGAATGGGAGGACGGAACGTACTTCATTTCCCGAAGCATAAACGAGCCTGTGAAGAGGTGCTTCTGGCACGAGTTTGTGCTCCCCGACGGAAAGTTTTACTTCGGCTTCTACAGCTACAGCTGTATGTTTTTGTGGTTTATCATCTTGATGATGGCGCTTTCGGGCTTCGGGGCTATGCTCAAGCGTGAAACCGACTTTATGACGTTTGTGCGTATCGGCGTACTTGGTCTGTTTATTTTCCTGCTGATATGGGAGGGAAGGTCGAGGTACCTGTTCAACTTCTCGCCGCTGTTCATCCTCACCGCGGTTGACGGAATCGCGGGAGCAAAGGGCATCGCGGCAAAGTTCAGCAGAACGAGCAGGCTGAAAAGAGTTAAAGCTTAATATTCCGACATAAGAAAACCTCAGAGTTTCGCTTGAAGCTCTGAGGTTATTTTTAGCTTGATGATTAATGAATGTGAGTGGTGTTTCCGCCGAGGTCGTTTATCGCTCCGGCGCTTACGCTGAATATCGTCGAGCCCGCCTCGATGTAGCAGTTCTTGACGTTTACCACTGGGTTGCCGTCCTTTGTCCTTATGCCGTAAGCGCCGCCGATAAAGGACGCGTTCTCCGCGTTTACAACCGCGTTTTTAATAACATACATTCCGCCGTACTGCGTGAAACCGCTCTGAAATACGGTGTAGAAGCTTCCGCCCGTTATCTCTGCGCCCTTACCGCTGATGTAGGCGCCGCCGTGCGTCGGTGAGCAGAAGTTTCCGCCTTTGATAAAGAGCTGCGAGTTCTCCAGACAGCAGATTCCTGCGTTGCCGCCCTTGACGAATACGCTGCCGTATTCCTCATCGACAGTAACCTCGCTGTTTCCGCCTGTGTAGATTCCCGCGTTACAGGTGGTGTTGTCGCTCGGGTCGTCAAACGCGGGAGCGGTTGACGTTATGCCCGAACAGCGCAGCTTTGAGTCGCCCAGTGCAATTATGTTGTACATATAATAGGAGCTGCCCAGAGAAGCCTCGGACGTATACTCGCCGCCCAATATGCTGACTTCCGCGGTGTTGTCCGTGTATGCGCCGTAAATGCTCGCGTTTCCGCTCTTAGTGACCTTCATTCTCGCGTCGCAATCCTTGATGGTCGCCTTTGCGTCGGAGCGCACATCATAGCCGATAAGACAGCTTTCGCCGCTGTTTACCGAGCTTACGTCAAAATTAACGCGGCATTTCTCGTAGTTGAGCACACAGCTTTCCGCGGCGGTCGGGCTGCTCTCGGATTTTGTTTTCATAACGCCTATGCCCTCGGCAAAGTCGGGTGTGCCTGTGTACGTTACCGAAGTGTTCCTGACGGTCGCGCTCTCGCAAACGTCAAACGGAGCGATTGCGCGGCAGGCGCTTCCGCCCGAGGTCTGAATATCCATAGCAAAATCGCAGTTGTTCACGCTGAGGTTTCCGCTGTCGGCTCTCACACCGAAGCTCGTCTCGCCGACGGATTTTATGCTGTAGGAGCAGCCGTCGAGCTTGAGGTCGCCTGAGTGCAGATACGTCACGTAAACAAAGCCGCTTTTGCCTGTGTAATTGATATCAAACGAGCAGTCGCTGAGCACGGCGTTCTCGCCTGACGAGGAAATGAATCCGACAAAGTTTGACGACGGCGCGCTGATAAAGTCAACGTCTCTGACCTTTACCTTGCCGTTATTTATGAAAAATCCCGTGGAATCGGACGAATACTCACCGTTTGTGAGCGTCAGCTGAGACTGATTTCTTATTCTGCTGCTGCCTACGCTCAGCCTGTTGCCGCAGAGATTGAGCTCTGCGTTCGCGCTGATTGTTCCGCCTGTCCAGCTTGAGTCCTTCAGCAGCTTCATATACGCCTTGTTGTCTCTGATATAGAGAGAGCCCTCGGCGTTCTGAGGATTTGATGAGCCGTTATCGGTTGTGAGATTGTTCGCGTCAGCGACCATTTCGGCGACAGTCGAGTAATATCTTGTGCCCTCGGACGCTGCCTCAACTCCGTCAAGGCTCGCCGAACAGCCGCCCTGAGCGTCACAGCCGCCGTAGTTTCCGTAGAACGTCCTCAGCATTTCGTTCGCGTCATAATATCTCAGATACGCTCTCGCCGTGATGTCCGAGCCCGTCATTGCGGCGGATTCGCCCTCATATGTGACCGCGAGTGAATATATTCTGTAGTTGTCCGTGTTTCTGAAATCACTCTCGGTGTTGCACTTGATGTTCTTGACAAAGCCCTGGAAATCCTTGCCCGCGACGGTTGTGTCTACGCCGTTCACGTTTGCTCCGTTGTAGCCGACAGCGTACAAATCGCCGTCAACCTTGCCGCCTGCATAGCTCAGCCAGTTGTCAATGTTGCTCTTTTTGGTTGCCGCAAAGCCGTATTCGACATTCTCTCCGTCAACCTTCTGAATTGAAAGCGCGTCGAGCTGTGTGAGCAACTTCTCGCTGAGAGAGGTTATGAACCTCAGACCGCCGTCAGCACCTCTGAGCTGGATTCCGAGCAGCTCAAAGCCGCCGAGACTGTCTCCCAGACCTTCGTCAGCCGCTTCTGGAGCAACGCTTTCAACGTCAATCCAGCGCGCGTAAACGTCTGTGTCAGCCGTGATGATATCAGCGTTAAAGCTCAGCGGACTGCCGTTTTCATAGTACCAGCCCGCGAAAGCCTTGTTCCTGTGACATGGCAAATCATAGAAGCCCGCGACCATTCCGTTCGTTTCGGTCGTGACCGTCTTGAAAATCCGACCGTCGGACACAAAGTTCACCTTGACGCTCGTCGCCGCTCCGGCGCAAATCGCGGAAGCCGCCGCAATCAGAATCACGAGCAGAACGGATAAAGAAATTCTGAGCAGTTTTTTCATATCCGACCTCCTACGTCCATTCGCCGAGAGCTCCGAAGTCAAAGTCCGAGAACTCGTCAGCGCTGATTTTCTTGTTATCTTTGGGATTTGAACCGCCGAGAGCGTCCTCGGCAAGGTACAAAACCGTCTCAATTTCAGGTTTTATATATGGTTGTTTCATAAGAATACTCCTTTGGGGACATTATATCACACGCGGAAAATGTATACAATTGTAAAAATCCATAAAAATTCATCGACAAAATAATGACAGGGTAACATTTATGTGATATAATTGTATCTGTGAAACTGTATGGTGAAAGGTATACGATAATGAAAAAGCAGTTGACTTACAGACAATATATGTTCAGAAAAAAGCGCCGCAGAAGGAAGCTCATCGGATTTTCGGTATTTCTCGGAATCCTCGCTGTCGGCGGTCTTATTGCGTATGCAGGCTTTACGATTTTCAAGCCGCAGCTCGGCGCGGTCAAGGGGCTCAGGACGGACAAGGTCACGGTTTCCACGGCTGAAATCAGCTGGAAGAAGCTCTCGGGCGCCGAGGGCTACTACGTCTATTCGCGTTACGGCGCCGAGAAGTTTTCCAAGGTTGCCGACGTGACCGATACTTCCTACAAATTCCGCAACCTCAAACAGGCTACGGAGTACACCTTCAAGGTCACGCCCTATGACAAGGAAGAGAAAAACGGCAAGAACTCTACCGTTACCGCGTTTACGCTTCCCGAAAAGCCGTCAATCACGCTTGCGCGTTCGCGTGTCGAGGGCGTAGCCGATATTCAATGGCAGAAAAACGAAAGTATCGACAGCTACACTCTTCAGTACAAGAGCGTTTTTGAGGATGATTATTCGAACGCAAAAACATTGCACTTTTCCGTCGACGACGGCAGCACCGTCCAGCTCGATGAGCTCGAGCCCGACGTCACCTACGATATCCGTATGCGCTGCGAGGTCGAATACAAGGGCGATACCCTCAGAAGCGGCTGGTCATACGCTCACGTCCTCATCTATAAGGACGAGCCCGAGGAGCCGATAATCACAAGTCAGAAGATGATAGCTCTCACCTTCGACGACGGTCCCTCGTCAGGCGGCTCGAGCAAGAAGATTGTCGATATCCTCGAGAAGTACGACGCAAAGGCTACCTTCTTTATGGTAGGCGCAAACGCCGAAGCAAACCCCAAGGACGTCAAGCGCAAGGCAAAGCTCGGTATGGAAATCGGAACCCATACCTACGACCACTCGCACTACGGCGACGAGGTCACGGCAAAGGATATCAAAAAGGCAAACAAAGCCATTACCAAGATAACGGGCAAAGCGCCCACGGCGTTCCGTTCTCCGGGCGGAATCACGACGGATAACATTCTCTCTGTCTGCAAGGACGAGAATACCCCCGTCTACTTCTGGTCGATTGACACAGCCGACTGGCAGACGAGAGACGCGGACACAACCTACAAGCGCGTTGTCCGCAACGCCGAGGACGGCGACATCGTGCTTATGCACGAGATTTACGACTCTACCGCGGACGCTCTGGAGAAGATTGTCAAGCGGCTTCAGAAGGACGGCTTCAAGCTCGTTACCTGTTCACAGCTCATCAAAGCAAAGACGGGCGAAAGCCCCAAGGCGGGCGTTGAGTATTTCAGCGGAAAATAATTACAAGGTGATTTTATGGATAAGATAATCAGAACTATTACATCGGACGGCGCCGTAACCGCGGCGTGCGTCGATTGCTCGGACATAGTTTTCACGGCTCAGGGACTTCACAAGACCTCTCCGTCCGCGACGGCAGCGTTCGGCAGACTTCTTGCGGCGGGCTCGCTTATGGGCGCAAACCTCAAGCAGTCAAAGGCAAAGCTCAATCTGAGCATAAAGGGCGGCGGACCCATCGGCACGGTTTTTGTTACGGGTGATTCAAACGGCAACGTGCGCGGCTACGTCACAAATCCCGACTGCCCCACAGAGTACTATAACAACGGCAAGCTCAACGTCGCGAAGGCTGTCGGCAAGGACGGAACCCTCGGCGTTATCCGCGACTACGGCACAGGCGAGCCCTATGTCGGTCAGGTTCCGCTCGTCAGCGGAGAGATTGCCGAGGATATCACAAACTACTTTGCCGTATCAGAGCAGATTCCGACCGTCTGCGCGCTCGGCGTTCTGCTTGATAAAGTGGACGAAAAGGTTCTGTTCGCGGGCGGTCTGCTGATTCAGCTTCTGCCAGGAGCGTTTGAGGACACAATCGAAAAGCTCGAGAAGAACATCTCAAACCTCGAGCCGATTACCACAATGTTCGCAAAGGGTATGTCCATTCTCGATATCTGCAAAACCGCGCTTGAGGGCTTCGAGGTCGAGGTGCTCGACGAGTTCCCCGTCAACTATGTCTGCGGCTGTTCGAGAGAAAAAATCGAGAGCTATTTCCGCGGACTTCCCGAGGAAGAGCTGCGTGCCTGCATAGGGGAGAACGGCAAAGCCGAGGTTCAGTGCCGCTTCTGCAACAAGAACTACAGCTTTACCGAGGACGATATCGAGAAAATAATAAAAAACAAAAAATAATTTGAAAAAAGTGTTGACATTTCGCGGCGACTGTGATATTATAACATAGTCGCCGATAACGAAAGCGACAATGTGGGAGCTTAGCTCAGCTGGGAGAGCATCTGCCTTACAAGCAGAGGGTCACAGGTTCGAGCCCTGTAGTTCCCACCACAATTTAAAAAACGTCATATGTTACGCATACTGACTTTTTATATGGCCCGGTAGTTCAGTTGGTTAGAACGCTAGCCTGTCACGCTAGAGGTCGACGGTTCGAACCCGTTCCGGGTCGCCATAATGTGCCTCTGTAGCTCAGTCGGTAGAGCAAGGGACTGAAAATCCCTGTGTCGATGGTTCGATTCCGTCCGGAGGCACCATATGCGGATGTAGCTCATCTGGTAGAGCGCCACCTTGCCAAGGTGGAGGTAGCGAGTTCGAGCCTCGTCATCCGCTCCATTTATCACTCGAGATTGAGCTACAGAGTTTCGATTTTGAGTGATATTTTTTATCACTTGACATATATTTTAATACGGCGACGTAGCCAAGTGGTAAGGCACGGGTCTGCAAAACCCTGATTCACCAGTTCAAATCTGGTCGTCGCCTCCAGCAGACAACCGCTCAGACGAGCGGTTGTTTTTTTGCTTTATCGGAAACTTCTCTATCACGCCATTGATGAACCCTTGGGAAGATGGACATTCCAAAAGGTGGTCGAGAGTGCCCACCGGCACTTTTTATGCGTTATTATCTTGATACAGAGCTTAGTACGGATAAAAAGAATTACATTGTAAAGTATAATTTGAAAAAGCAAGCCTTTGAGCTTACAGACATTCTGAACGGCTTTGACGATGATACTGTTGACGACTTTTTTGCGATTGAGGATAAGATTTATCTGACGGGTAAAAAAGCGATATATTTCTATAAGGACAGTGGTTTTTATTTCTTTTCAAAGTCACGAAAGGTTTTTTGCTTCTATGATTTGAAAAAAGCTCCGTTCTGAAGCTGATAGGTATCTCAAACCTTAAGGATAATACGGGGATAGATGATATAGAGAGCGTTTCCGATTATTGTGTGATTGACAATAATCTGATAATAGTATCTTCATTTTCTGACAGCAAGCTAAAGAGAAAAATCATCGACAAGCGCGTCAAGGGAGCGTTTATCATTGATGATAAGTACGTCTTTTTAAAGGGCGACGACGAGGCTCTGTACCGAACAGACGGCAAGGCAACTGAAAAGGTGTTCGGGTAAGTTGTTGCTTGATTCTGATAAAAATCCTGTTGAGTATAATAACAGCCGACTCAATTCTCTTTAAGAGTTTTGAGTCGGCTGCTGTCGTTTTATGTGTTATCTTTTCTGAGCCTTTTTGCAAGGCTGATTAATAAATCGAGGTCGCAGGGCTCAAGTCCTTCCGCCTCGTTGTGGAGTTCCTTAATTTTCAGGAGCTCTTTTTTTTCTGAGTTAAAAAACTCTATCGGCGTTATGCCGAAGTATTCGCAGATTATTAGAAATTCTGACATCGAGGGCAATGCTCTGCCCGAAGAAATGCTCTGTACATAGCTTTTGCTGTGTCCCAGATCTATACTCATACGGTATTCTGAGATGCCTTTCTGAATTCTGAGCTCGGTAATTCTTTTTCTTATATATTCCTCGTTCATTACACATATCCCCTTCCAGAATATATTACACTAAAAAGCAAAAAAATAATACCGATAAAATTACCTATTATAATTGACAACGGACGATTAAATTAGTATAATATGACTTGAACAGGTGAAATAATAAGTAATTGTGAACAACAATGGACAACAACCGCTAGTTATTCACCTTTGTCAGCTAAATCTTTTATCCCACATTTAATAGGAGGTATTACTTATGAAAACATACACAAGGCTTGTCAGTGTAGTTTTAGCCGTTCTGATGTTATGCGCGTTAGCAGTATCGGCCTCGGCACTCGAGTACACGGCAAAGGAGGCAAAACTAAAAGGCTTCAACTTTACCTCAGATGCTAAATCAGTAACAATTACAGGTGTCGCCAGATTCGGTGAAAAGGAAATTATCATTCCCGACAAGATTGACGGCAAAGAAGTTACCAAGGTTGAGACTGCGTGCATAAGTGACAGCGACGTTGAATCAATTACAGTCCCCGAGTCGGTAAAATATCTCAGCAGTTTTACAGCGTTATGCAGAAATTTAAAGACTGTAACTATCAACGCAAATCTCACGAACGTAACTTATTATGCTTTTCGTCAACTGAATTCATTAAATACTGTTATTTTTAAGTCGTATGAGGA
>ONAL01000022.1 GCA_900315785.1 uncultured Eubacteriales bacterium | reverse complement strand
TCACGATACAAACCTTGGGAGTCGCTTTTGAGTTCGTCGGTAACTACGCCTCGGTGGACTTTCACCACAGAGCATTGATATGCCCGTCATACCAAAAAAGAAAGGCTCCTTTCGGAGCCCTTTATTATCTGTCAAAGAATCTTACATCTTCGAGATTGCATATGTAACGCTGGCTTTCGTGGAAGCTCGAATAACCCTCGCTCATCAGCTTGGGGTTGTACATATACAAAATTCTGTGCTGGATTGCGTCCTTGTCCATATCGAACACATATGTAACCGCGTCCTTGACGCTCTTGGTCGGCGTTACATCCGTTCTGCCCGTGTAGTGGAGCTGGGAGATAATCGTCGCGACGTCGGTATAGCCGTAATAGTACATATCGTTCTTGACCGCCTGAGCAATCATCGCCGCGCCCGCAAATCCGCCCGAGCCGAACTCGCCCATACAGAGCCTTTCGAGCAAGTCGCGGTTCTTGTCGGTAAGCTCGAAGTGCGGACAGTAGTAGGACGTGTCGGGGTTATCAATCGCGACAAGAAAACCCGCGTTCCACTGAGCGTCGTAGGAAGCCTTGTTCGCAACTTTTTCCGCAGTCGCGAAAACCTTGGGCTCCGTGGTTTCCTCGGTAGCCTTGGTCGCTTTTGTATCCGTGGGTTCCTCGGTTGACACGATAGCCTCAGTTGGTTCGGTAGCCTCGGTGTCGGCTTTTGTCGACTTTGTGGCGTTTTTCTTCTTCGCCTTGTTGGCGTTCACCTTGACCGTCGCTTCGACAACACTTGTCTGAGCCACCGTGGTTTCAACCTCGTCGGGAGTAGCCGCCGTGGGTTTGACTGTGGCAAGCTCGCCGTTTGAGGTTGAGGTCGAGCAGCTGCGAAAGCCCGTCGGAATACCGATAGCAAGCGCTGCAACAATCACGACAACGAGAAGTATTAAGTTCATCCGTTTTTCGAGCAGCTCTTTCAAGTTCTCAATCCTATCTGTTTATCATACTGTCGTATACCTTGATAAAGGTATCGATTACATACTGAGCCTCATCGTCCGTAAGCGTGGAGTTCATCGGAAGAGTAAGCTGGTTTTTGTGCATATTGAAGGCGTAGGGATAATCCTTGATGTCAAAGCCCTTGTTCTTGTACGCCGAGAGCATTGGCAGCGGCTTGAAGTGGACGTTGCACATTACGCCGTTCTCAGCCATACGGTTGTAGAATTCGTTTCTGAAGCACGAATCCTTGCCGAGGAAGCGCACAAAGTAAAGGTGACCCGAGCTTCTGTGGTTCTCGCCTGTATGCTTGAGCGTCTGGATATCGAGGTTTTTGAACGCTTCGTCATAGCGCTTGATAAGCTCGTGACGGCGTGTGAGCATTCCCTCATAACGGTCGAGCTGAGCCAGACCGACAGCCGCGAGTATATCGGGCATATTACACTTGTACTGTGTGTTCACAACGTCATATTCCCACGAAGCGCCCTGGTTCTTGGCGAGCGCGTCCTTGGTCTGACCGTGCAGAGACCAGAGCATATACTGCTTGTAGAGCTTCTCCTCATCAATTCTGCCTCTGAGTCTGTGGACAGCCGCTCCGCCCTCCGCGGTCGTCATATTCTTAACCGCGTGGAAGGAGAAGTTCGTGAAGTCGGCAATCTCGCCGCACATCTGACCGTGCCATCTCGCGCCGAAGGCGTGGGCTCCGTCGGACATAACGACAACTCTGCCGATAAGCTCCTGCATCTTGCCCTTGGGCTTGAATTTATCGCGCTGGTTGCGGACAGCCTCGTAGATTCTGTCATAGTCGCACACAACGCCCGCAAGGTCAACGGGAATGATAACCTTGGTGTGTTCGTTAATTGCCGCTTCCATCTTGTCGTAGTCCATCTCGAAGGTGCCGGGCTTGCAGTCAATCATAATCGGCTTGGCACCGACGTGGTAGACAATCGAACAGGTCGCGGTATAGGTATACGCGGGAAGGATAACCTCGTCTCCGGGTCCGACTCCGAGAATACGGAGCGTCATTTCGGCGCAGGAGGTCTGCGACGAAAGACAAACTGCCTGTCCAGTATGGCAATACTCACCGATACGCTTTTCGAGCAGCTTGGTTTTAGGACCTGTGGTAATCCAGCCCGACTTAAGAACTTCTGTTACTGCTTCAATCTCGTCCTTACCGATATCAGGAGGAGAGAACGGAATAGTCATCATTTCTTAAAATCCCCTTATTTCTCAAAAAATTGAACGTAATAATACATACTGATTATACTACCAAAATCCCGAAATGTAAAGGGGGAGCGACGTTTTATGCCAAAAGAAAAAGACCGCCGAAGCGGTCTTTCCTTATTTAACAACTTTTACTTTGATTTTGTAGGTTTTTACGCCGTTGAGCTTGACGCTGATTGTCGCCGTTCCGACCTTGAGACCCTTGATGACAACGGTGTTTGATTTTGCCTTTGAGGTTACCTTTGCAATCTTCTTGTTGCTTACGGAGTAAACAATCTTAATCGAAGAAACTCTGCGGTAAACCTTAAAGGTTAAGGACTTGCCCTTCTTTACCTTGTAGGGCTTGGTCGAAAGCGCCTTTTTCTTGTACTTGAGAATAGCGTTATTGGTGACTGTCACCTTGCACTTAAGGAGCTTGCCGCCGACCGTAACCTTGATAATCGCGGAACCGCGCTGTAAACCTGTGACAACTCCGCGTGAAGTTACTGTCGCAACCTTCTTGTTGCCTGTGGCAAATGTCACCTTGTTGCTGCCCTTGTTCTTAACGGCGAGAGTGAATTTTCCCGCAGTCTGGATAGACTTTTTCGTGTAAGTGAGTGAGGGTGCCTTGGTCGCGGGCTGAGTGGTCTCAGGCTCGGTGGTTACAGGTTCTGTTGTAACAGGCTCTGTCGTAACAGGTTCAGTTGTTGCGGGCTCTGTTGTAACAGGCTCAGTTGTAACGGGTTCAGTTGTTGCGGGCTCTGTTGTAGCAGGCTCAGTTGTAGTAGGCTCGGTTGTTACGGGCTCTGTTGTAGCGGGCTCAGTTGTAGGAGCTTCGCCGTCGCCGATAACAACTCTGCCGCTGTCAAGAAGGCTTGTGCCCTCGAGGTAGTTTACGCCTTCGTCGAGCTCGACATCCTCGATGTTTGTGCCGCCGTCCTCGGAGACAACCGTGAGTGTTCCGCCGTTGATATAAATCGTGCCGTTAATATCTCCGTCACCGTTTACGGGCTCACAGTAGATACCCGTACCCGCGTTAATATTAACCGCGCCCGAGTTGAGCGTAAATACGTGGTCGGTTTCGTCACGATTTCCCATAAGTATACCTACTCCGGGAGCATTTACGTTGAGCTCACCGTCAGTTACGGAAATGGTGCCGTCGGTGTTTGAAACGATGCCGCTGTAGAACTTGCTTTCGGTTGAGGCGGTAACCGTACTGTCGATAAAGTCTATGTCGTGGTTTACCCAGATACCCGTAGCCTTCTTTGCCTTAACATTTACGGTTGTGTCACTGAAGACGAGGTCTCCGCCCTCGACGTCCCAGCTTCCGATATAGAAGCCGTAGTACACTTCCGAAATATCGAGCGTTCCGTCGCCGAACACTGTGATATTACATCCGCCCGCAGCGTCGATACCGTCATCGTAGGGGTCCTGACCAACGAGCTTGTTTTCGCCCACAAGCTCGATGTCGAGGTTCTTTTCCGCCGAGTAAATAAGCGCCTGATACTGGGGCTTATACTCGTAGTACGTGGTAATTTCCGCGTCCTCGAGTGTGAGCGTTGCGTTCTCCGCATCATAGGTCGCCGTACCGCTTCCGCATGCGATTTCGGTGACTGTTTCGGAGAACTTCTGACCGTTTACGTAAACCTCATAGCCGTTCTGCTCGGTTTCTTCTTCATCGGCAAATGCCGAAATAGTGAAAACACTTGTGAGCATCAGCGCCGAAAGGAGTACGCATAAGATTTTCTTTGCTTTCATTTTCTTCTCTCCTTCAATATTAATTTTATTTCAGGGCGTCAATAGCCGCCTTAATCATCTCAATCTGCTCGCGCTCCTTCTGAGCCTGAGCCTTGACCTTTTCAACAACAGCCGCGGGAGCCTTGGAAACAAAGCCCGCGTTGCCCAGCTTGCCCTCGCTCTGCGCAAGGCGCTTTTCGACCGAAGCGAGCTCCTTGCCGAGTCGCTCAAGCTCCGCCTTCTTGTCAACGAGCTCATCCATGGGGATATAAATCTTCGCGTCGGCAGTTACGATGTTAACCGCTCCGTCGAGCGAGAAGCTCTCGCCGATTTCAACCTCCGACGCGGAAGCGAGCTTGCAGATAAACTTTGAGCCTTGCTCGAAAACATCCTGAAGCTTTGTCGCGATATAAACCTTCGCCTTCTTTGAGGGCGGAACGTTCATCTCTGCGCGGCGGTTACGGATTGCGCGGATAGCCTCCATAATCTTCTCCATACTGCTTACAGCCTCGGGGAAGTTGAGCTCCTCTTTGAAGGACGGATACTCGCTGAGCATTACCGTCTCGCCGTCAACAGGCAGAGTCTGCCAGATTTCCTCGGTGATATAGGGCATAAACGGATGGAGCAGACGAAGAATCTTCTCGAGAGTCCAGAGCAAAACCTGACGTGCGTTCTGAGCGGTCTCGCCCTCGCTCTGAAGTCTTGACTTGCTCAGCTCGATATACCAGTCGCAGAAGCAGTCCCAGATAAAGTCATAGAGCTTCTGAACGGCAACGCCGAGCTCGAACTTCTCGAGGTTCTCGTTAATCTCGCCCGCAACGCGGTTGAGAGTGGAAACAATCCACTTGTCCTCAATTGTAAGGGTTTCGGGAAGCTCATTCTTAACATCAAAATCGTCGATGTTCATATGAACGAAGCGGCTCGCGTTCCAGAGCTTGTTCGCAAAGTTAGCGCAAGCCTCAACTCGCTTCTCGGAGAAACGCATATCGTTTCCGGGGGAGTTGCCTGTCGCGAGGAAGAATCTGAGCGCGTCCGCACCGTATTTGTCGATAACCTCGAGCGGGTCAATGCCGTTGCCGAGGGATTTGCTCATCTTGACGCCGTTCGCGTCACGAACGATTCCGTGAATGAATACGGTGTCGAACGGAGCCTTGCCCGTGTGCTCGACAGCCGAGAAAATCATTCTCGCAACCCAGAAGAAGATGATATCATAACCCGTAACGAGAGTTGAAGTCGGGTAGAAATAGCTTAAATCGTCGGTTTTCTCAGGCCAGCCGAGAGTTGAGAAGGGCCAGAGCGCCGAGCTGAACCATGTGTCGAGGGTGTCCTCGTCCTGTGTGAGGTGAGTGCAGCCGCACTTGGGGCACTTGTCGGGAGCGGTCTTGGAAACGATAACCTCGCCGCACTCGTCGCAGTAGTAAGCGGGGATTCTGTGACCCCACCAGAGCTGACGGCTGATACACCAGTCCTTGATGTTCTCCATCCAGTGATAGTAGATTTTATCGAAACGCTCGGGGATAAACTTTGTTTCGCCATTCTTGACAGCGTCGATAGCGGGACCTGCGAGGGGCTTCATCTTTACGAACCACTGCTTCGAAACCATAGGTTCAATCGTTGTGTGGCAGCGATAGCACGTACCTACGTCGTGGGTCAGATCCTCAACCTCTTTGAGAGCCCCGCAAGCCTTCAAATCCTCGAGGATAGCCTTTCGGGCTTCCATAGTCGTCATTCCCGCGTATTTGCCGCAGTCGAGAACCTCGGGCTCATTCTCGGCAAGGTTACCCTTAGCCTTGAGCTCCTCGTACTGAGCCACGTCGTCCTTGCCTGTCATACGTCCGTCGTAGGTGAAGCAGCGAACGATGGGAAGATTGCAGCGCTGACCTACCTCGAAGTCGTTGGGGTCGTGAGCAGGTGTGATTTTTACAACGCCCGTTCCCTTTTCCATATCGGCGTGCTCGTCGCATACAATCGGGATTTCCTTGTTAAGCAGCGGTAAAATCACGTGGCAGCCGTGCAGGTGCTTGTACCTTTCGTCCTCGGCGTTGATAGCTACGGCAGTATCTCCGAGCATTGTCTCGGGACGTGTGGTAGCGAGCTCCAGATACTCGCCCGTCTCCTTTACCTGATAGAGCAGGTGCCAGAAATGACCGTTCTGCTCCTCGTATTCAACCTCGGCGTCCGAGATAGAGGTTCCGCAGTGCGGACACCAGTTTACCATACGGTTGCCGCGGTAAATCTTCTTGGCGTTATAGAGCTTTACGAAAACTTCCTTGACAGCCTCGGAGCAGCCCTCGTCCATTGTGAAGCGCTCGCGGCTCCAGTCGCAGGACGAGCCCATTTTCTTGAGCTGTTCGGTGATTCTACCGCCGTATTCGCGCTTCCATTCCCACGCTCTCTCAAGGAACTTTTCACGTCCGAGGTCGTCCTTCGAAACGCCCTCCTTGCGCATAGCCTCAACAATTTTCGCCTCGGTTGCGATTGACGCGTGGTCTGTGCCCGGGAGCCAGAGTGCGGAATAACCCTGCATTCTTCTCCAGCGGATAAGGATATCCTGTAAGGTGTTGTCGAGCGCGTGACCCATATGAAGCTGACCCGTGATGTTGGGCGGCGGCATAACTATTGTATAGGGCTTCTTGTCCCTGTCGACCTCGGCATGGAAATAGTTTCCTTTCATCCAGAAGTCGTAGATTCTGTCCTCAAATTCGCGGGGACTGTACGATTTTGCCATTTCTTTAGCCATTTTGATTCTCCTATCTGTAAAGTAAAAACCGCCCCGAGCAGCGCTCGGGGCGGACTTAGTCCGTGGTACCACCCGAGTTCGGTGAAAAATTCAACCGCACTCAGCTCCTTAACGCGGAAAACGTCACGACCTACTCGGTTTCAGCCGCAAAGCTCGCGGGCTACATCCTGCGTCCCCTCCCGAGAACTTACACCAACCGTTCTCTCTCTGCGCGTCGGGTAACGCCGACCTCCCGTTCAAAGCCTGTATAATATCAAAAATCATTTTATCACACGGATATTGTCTTGTCAAGAATCCGCGAACTGCGAATTGTAAAGCTCATAGTAAAAACCGCGCTGTCGGAGCAATTCGTCGTGATTTCCCTGTTCCACGATGTTGCCGTCGCGCATTACAAGGATTGTATCGCTCTCGCGGATTGTCGAGAGACGGTGCGCCACAACAAAGCTCGTTCTGCCCTGCATAAGCTTTTTGAACGCCTTTTGCACACGGATTTCCGTGAGCGTATCGATTGACGAGGTCGCTTCATCGAGGATGAGCATAGGCGGATTGAGCGCCATAACCCTCGCAATACAGAGCAGCTGCTTCTGACCTGCCGAGAGGTTCGAGCCGCCCTCCTTGACGCGCGTGTTGTAGCCTTCGGGCATTTTGCGGATAAAGCTGTGCGCGTAGCAGAGCTTCGCCGCCGCGATTATCTCCTCGTCCGTCGCGTCTGGGTTGCCGTAACGCAGATTCTCCATAATCGTGCCCGAAAACAGCCAGCTGTCCTGAAGCACCATTCCGAACTGCTTTCTGAGCTCGCCGCGCTGAATGTCGGTTGTCGGAGTGCCGTCGAGCAAAATTCTGCCCTTGTCCACCTCGTAGAACCGCATTATAAGGTTAATCAGCGTGGTTTTTCCGCAGCCTGTGGGTCCGACTATCGCGACCTGTTCGCCGCTTCTGACCTTGAGCGAAAAATCCTCTATCAAGCGTTTGTCGGGAATGTACGAAAAGCTGACGTGCTCAAATTCCAGCTCGCCTGCTGCGGTATCAAGAGCTTTCTTTTGACTTTCGTCGGGCTCGCTGTCAGTTCCGAGCAGGGTAAATACTCTCTCGCCCGCCGCGAGCGCTGTCTGAATCTGAGTGAGTACGCCCGTAATCTCGTTGAAGGGCTTGGTGTACTGATTGGCATAGGTCAGAAAGCACGACAAACCACCGATTGTGAGGTTGCCCATAAAGGCGGAGATTACCGACAGAGCGCCGACAAGTCCCGTCGCCGCGTAGACCATATTATTCACAAATCTTGTACACGGGTTCGCGAGCGCGCCCGCGAACTGAGCCTTTAAGCCGACCTTAAAGAGCCTTTTGTTGAGCTTTTCAAAGCTCTCCTGACCGCGTTTTTCGTAGGCAAAAGCCTTGACAACCTTCTGGTTGCCGACGATTTCCTCGACATAGGACGAAATCTCGCCCTGAAGCTCCTGCTGTTCGCGGAAGCTCCTGGCGCATAGTCTGCCGATAATGCCCGCGACGAGCATTGAGAGCGGCGTGAGCACCACAACGACCAGCGCGATTCTGAAGTTTATCGAAATCATAAATCCGAGCGTGCCGACAATTGTGACTATGCCCGAAAAAAGCTGGGTTATGACCTGAGTGAGGCCGTCACCGACAGCCTCAACGTCGTTTACGACGCGGCTGATGAGGTCGCCGCGCGGCTTGCTGTCGATGTAGCTGAGCGGTAAGGAATTGAGTTTTTTGAAAATATCCGAGCGCAAATCACGCGTAGCGCGCGCCGATATTGCGTTCGCTGAATATGACATAAGCCACTGTGTGACGGCGATAATACCTATTGAAATTGCGATTTTGATTACCGTTTCGGTAATTTTGGGGAAGTCCACGCTGCCCTTGCCTATCATAAAATCGACCGCTCCGCCGACCAGAACGGGGATATAGAGCGAAAGCCCTATGCTGATTATCGCCGAGACAATCGCGAGCAGATAAAAGCCGAGCTGAGGACGCGTGTAATGCAGAATTTTTCTTACTGTTTTCATTTTGCCGCCTCCTGAGCCTTGAGCTGGGAGAGGCAGATTTCCCGATATGCGGGACAGCTCTCGAAAAGTTCCTCGTGCGTTCCCGCTCCCTCGAGCCTTCCGTCCTCGAGCGTGAGGATTTTGTCGGCTTGCATAACGGTTGAACAGCGTTGGGTAACTATGATAAACGTCGTGTCCTTCTTCTCAAAAAGCGCCTGTCTGAGCTTCTTTTCAGTAACAAAATCAAGCGCAGAAAAGCTGTCATCAAGTATAACGAGCGAAGGCGAGCCGACTATCGCCCTTGCGATACAGAGCCTCTGACGCTGACCGCCCGAGAAGTTTGTGCCGCCTTGCGCTACGGTCTTGTCGAGGTCGTCGATAAAGCTGTCCGCCTGAGCGATTCTAAGCGCTTCCCAAATTTCCTCGTCGGTGGCGTCTTGCTTCTGCCACCTCATATTTGTGCGGATTGTGCCGCTGAAAAGCACCGACTTCTGCGGAACCGTGCCCGCCTGAGAACGGAGCTGAGTAAAAGGATAATCCTTGACGTTCACGCCGTCGACGAGCACCTCGCCCTCGGTCGCGTCGTAGTAGCGCATAATCAGGCTCAGAAGCGTGCTCTTGCCCGAGCCCGTGGTTCCGATAATGCCCGTGAACGTGTTTCTCTCTATGGTAAAGCTGAGATTCTCGAGCTCGTTGTCGCCGTCGCCGTAGGTAAAGCTGACGTTTCTGAACTCGATTTTCGGAGCTTTTGTATCGGGTGTGACCTCTGATTTAGCGGTTTCCCTGACGGACGGCTCCACCTCGAAAACGGCGTTGATACGCGCCGCCGACGCACTGCCCCTCGAGAGCAGTACAACGAGGTTGACGAGCACAATCATAGCGAGCAGAATCTGGGTCATATAGCTTGTCAGCGCGACGATTTCGCCCGAGAGCAGCTCTCCCTAATTGACCTTAATTCCGCCGAAATATAGTATCAGCGCAATCGCCGCGTAAGCCGCGACATAGGTTGCGGGATTCAGAAGCGCCGACAGTCTGCCGACCCTCACCGCGGTTTTTTCGAGGCTCGCGGTCTCCCTGTCAAAGCCTTCCTGCTGAGCCTTCTGCTTCGAGAACGCTCTGATAACCCTGTTTCCGTCGAGATTTTCACGCGAAAGCAGGGAGATTTTGTCGAGGTGCGACTGGATTTTCTTGTAGAACGGAAGCGACTTTGTCATCACAAGATAAAGTATCAGAGCAATGAGCGCCGCCGCGGCGAAGAAAATCATCGACAGTCCCAAATCAATAAAGCACGACATAACGAGCGCGCCGATAATCAGAAACGGAGCGCGCAGCAGCAGCCGCATAATCATTGCAATATTTGCCTGAACGGCGTTGATGTCGCTCGTCATACGCGTGATAAGCGACGGCGCGCCGATTTCGTCGAGCTCCTTGTGTGACAAAGAGCCGATGTGCGCAAGCAGCGCCGAGCGGATTTTCGTGCCCGCTCCCTGAGACGTGTACGAAGCCATATACTGGCACACAAGCGCCGAGGAGAGCCCGACAACGCCCAAAAGAACAAGAACCGCGCCCATTTTGAGGACGTAGTCCGTGTCGTTCTTGAGTATTCCGTTGTCGATAATGCCCGCCATTACAAGCGGAATGAACAGCTCAAGCACTGCCTCAAACAGCTTGCAAAGCGGACCGACTATAAGCTGGAGCTTGTAGTCGGCAAGAAACCTTCTCAGTTTAATCATTATTATCCTCGGGGCCGTCCCCGTCCTTCTCGATTCTTATATTGCTGATTGTGATTTTGTAGTTATCGTTCTGCATACGCTTTTCACGCTGCTCACGCCTTTTCTGCTCAAGGTTGTTCTTGTATACCATATCGCCGATAAAGCAGCCGAGCATACCGACTATCAGATAGATGAAAACATAAATCATCCAGTGATAGAAGTGATGATAAATCAGCACGCTGCCGATATAGATAATCGGAGCAATCAGCGGAAAGGTGAAGTCAACTCCCCTTTTCCACGAAAACGCCAGACCGCAGAGCAGAGCCGCTGCGGGGAAAACAAACTGGTATTCGATAGCGTCATATTTGTAGTTTTCGCCCTGGAAGAAAATCGGCATTCCCAGATACAGAACGGCGAAAATCAACGCGAAAAACAGGTAAGGTTTAATAAGCTTTTTCATCTTGGTACCTTTATTTTACGTCGGGCATCATTCGCGAATAGTTGAGGAAATCCTTGAATGAGCCCTGCTTGTAGGCTGAATAGTCGCTCTCGCTGCGGTTGATGAGACAATCGGTGACTAGGTAGGTGTCCATATTGAGCGAGGACGCCGAGACCATATCCTCGTCGACGTCGTTGCCGACCATAAGGCACTCCTCGGCTTCGAGATTCAGATTGTCAAGAATCTCCGCAAAGTAGAGCGGATTCGGCTTGCAAGAGGACGAGTTGTCGTATGTAGTCACGAGCGAAAAGTCGCTCTTGTCAACGCCTGCCCAGTTGAGCCTGATGTTCGTTGCAATCGGCGGAAAGAGCGGATTTGTCGCGGCAATCACCCTGTAGCCCTTGCTCTTGAGCACCTTGACCGCCTCGGGAACGGCAGGGTTGTACTTTGTTGACGCCTTGCACTCTATAAATTCGTTCTCGTAGAAGTTGTCGAACTCCTTTACCCTGTTAAGAACGTCACGTCCGAGGAGCTTTGCAAAGCTCTTCCAGAATACGTTTATATTCAAATCCGACCTGTCGTTCTTTATCATAGCGCCTGTCGCCTTCCACATCGCCTTTACGAGAGTCTGCTCGTCAACGCCCAGAACAGGGCAAAAGCGCTTGCACAGCTCGGTAAAATATATCTTAATAAATTTATCCTGATCCATCGGCAGCATTGTGCCGTCTAAGTCAAACAGAATTGTTTTAATCATAAAACCACCTCAAGTTATTATTATAACCCATTCGCGTATTCAATGCAAGAAATTTAAGCCAAAAACACACCGTCGGGCGCTCAAATCCCGCTTTACTATTTCAAAAACGTGTGATATACTAGAGAGGATAAATTTTAATGCGGGTGATTCTATGTCAGTAATCAAAAAAGTTCGCACACGCTACGCTCCCAGCCCGACAGGCTTTATGCACGTCGGAAATCTCAGAACGGCGCTGTACGAGTATCTTATAGCAAAATCTCAGGGCGGAACCTTCGTGCTCCGTATCGAGGACACCGACCGCGAGCGCTATGTTGACGGCGCGGTTGACGTAATCTACAGCACGCTCAAGCGCGCTGGACTTGTCCATGACGAGGGTCCCGATATCGGCGGCGAGTACGGTCCCTACGTTCAGAGCGAAAGGCTCGGAATGTATCTGCCCTATGCAGAGAAGCTCATCGAGAGCGGTCACGCTTACCGCTGCTTCTGCTCCAAGGAAAGGCTCGAGAAGCTCGCCGAGAGCTCCGAGTTCGGCGGCTACGACCGTCACTGCCGAGACCTCTCCGACGAGGAAATCAAGAAGAATCTCGACGCGGGAACTCCCTATGTTATCCGTCAGAAGATGCCGCTCGAGGGCAGAACCACATTCACAGACGCGGTTTTCGGTGAAATCTCGGTCGATAACAGCGAGCTGCAGGACCAGATTCTTATCAAGACGGACGGCTTCCCGACCTACAACTTCGCGAACGTAATCGACGACCACACGATGGGTATCACCCACGTAGTCCGCGGCAGCGAGTATCTGAGCTCCACGCCGAAGTACAATCTTCTCTACGACGCGTTCGGCTGGGAAATCCCGACCTACGTTCACCTTCCCCTGATTATGGGCAAGAACGAGGACGGCTCCGTGTCGAAGCTCTCCAAGCGTCACGGCTCGACAGGCTTTGAGGACCTGGTTGCGGAAGGCTATCTGCCCGAGGCGATTATCAACTATATAGCGCTGCTCGGCTGGTGCCCCAAGGACAACCAGGAGCTCTTCACGATGAAGGAACTCGAGGAGAACTTCTTTATCGAGGGTATCTCCAAGTCTCCCGCGGTCTTTGACTACGACAAGCTGAGCTGGTTCAACTCCGAATACATCAAGGCTATGACAGAGGAAGAGTTCACCGAATACGCGACCCCTTACTACAGAGAGATCATCGATGAGAGCTCACCGATAGATATAAACAAATTCGCTCCGATTCTCCAGAAGAGAACCGAGAAGTTCTCCGATATTCCCGACAAGCTCCGCTTCTTTACTCAGCTTGCGGACTATGACACGGATTTATTCATAAACAAGAAGAGCAAATCAACGCTCGAAACCGCCAAGACCTGTCTTGCCGCGGCTACCGAAAGACTCGAGGCTCTGTCCGACTGGAACGCGGACGCGATTCACGACTGCCTCATCAACCTGGCTCAGGAAATGGAGCTCAAGAACGGCACGGTTATGTGGCCTGTTCGTATTGCCGCTTCGGGTCAGACCGTAACCGCTGGCGGCGCGATTGAAATTCTCGATATATTAGGCAGAGAGGAAGCTCTGCGCAGACTCAAAATCGGAATCTCCAAATTAAACTAAGTTCAGAAGGTAAAGAATATGGAAGTAATGTCAAGCAATTTTATTCACGGCTTTATTGACGAGGACATCGCCGAGGGCGGAACATATTACGGCAAGAAGGTTCACACACGTTTTCCTCCCGAGCCTAACGGCTATCTTCACATAGGTCACGCAAAGGCTGTTTTCGTTGACTTCGGAACCGCCGAGAAGTACGGCGGTATGTGCAATCTGCGTATGGATGACACAAACCCCACCAAGGAGGATGTGGAATACGTAGACGCTATCAAAGAGGACATCAAGTGGCTCGGCTTTGACTGGGGCGACAGGTTCTACTATGCGTCCGACTACTTTGAAAAGATGTACGACTACGCGGTCGAGCTCATCAAAAAGGGCTTAGCCTATGTTTGCGAGCTTTCGGGCGAGCAGATGAGAGAATACCGCGGAGACCTTTCCACTCCCGCAAAGAGCCCCTACCGCGACCGTCCGATTGAGGAAAGTCTCGACTTATTCAGAAGAATGAGAGAGGGCGAGTTTGAGGACGGCAAGATGACTCTGCGCGCTAAGGTTGACCTTGCGTCAGGCAACTTCAATATGCGCGACCCCGTTATTTACAGAATCAATCATATGCATCATCACCGCACAGGCGACAAGTGGTGCATTTATCCGATGTACGACTTCGCGCACCCGATTGAGGACGCGCTTGAGGGAATCACCCACTCGCTCTGTACGCTCGAGTTCGAGACCCACAGACCGCTCTATGACTGGGTTGTGGATAACATCTCGATTGACGCAAAGCCCCGACAGATTGAGTTCGCGCGTCTCGGCATCAACAACACGGTTATGTCAAAGCGCAAGCTCAGAGCGCTCGTCGAAGAGGGCTACGTCGCAGGCTGGGACGACCCCAGAATGCCGACGCTCTGCGGTTTAAGACGCAGAGGCTACACCCCGAAGTCAATCAGAAGCTTCACCGACCAGATAGGCGTGTCGAAGGTAAACTCTATCGTTGAGTACGGCTTCCTCGAGCACTGTCTGCGCGACGACCTCAACGAGAACGCCGCCAGAGCTATGGCGGTTCTTGACCCGATAAAGCTCGTAATCACGAACTATCCCGAGGGCAAGAGCGAATCGTTCGAGGTTGAAAACCACCCCAACCACCCCGAAATGGGCACCAGAACGGTCACCTTCTCGCGTGAGCTCTACATCGAGAGCACCGACTTTATGGAGAAGCCGATAAAGAAGTATCAGCGCCTTTACCCCGGCAACGAGGTTCGTATCAAGAGCGCGTATATCGTGAAGTGTACAGGCTGCAAGAAGGACGACGACGGCAACGTTGTTGAGGTTTACGCCGAGTACGACCCCGAGACCAGAGGCGGCAACACCCCCGACGGCAGAAAGGTTCGCGGCACAATTCACTGGGTTAACGCCGAGGATTGCGCCGACGCGGAAATCAGACTGTACGACAACCTCTTCACCGTTCCCGACCCCGATTCGGGCGACAAGAACTTCCTCGACTATCTCAATCCCGAATCACTCGTGGTTCTCAAAAACTGCAAGATTGAGAAGAGCCTTCGCGACGCGAAGCCCGAGGACAGGTTCCAGTTTATGCGTCAGGGTTACTTCTGCGCCGACAGCAGAGACAGCTCTCCCGAACACCTTGTGTTTAACAGAGCCGTAAGCCTTAAAGACAGCTTTAAAAAGTAATACAAACAGCAAGACCTCAGAGCTTGAGCTCTGAGGTCTACTTTTATCTGATGTTATTCGTCAAACTGACTGTTATATAATTCGGCGTAGAAGCCGTCCTTTTCGAGGAGCTCGCTGTGCGTGCCCTGCTCGACGATATCGCCGTCGCGCATTACGAGGATTAAGTCAGCGTCCTTAATCGTAGAAAGGCGGTGAGCGATGATAAAGCTCGTTCTGCCCTTCATCAGATTGTTCATAGCGCGCTGAATTCTGCTCTCGGTGCGCGTATCTACCGACGAGGTCGCCTCGTCGAGAATGAGTATCGGGTTGTCGGCGAGAATCGCTCTCGCAATCGTGAGCAGCTGCTTTTGACCCTGGCTTACGTTCGACGCGTCCTCGTTGAGCATCATATTATAGCCGTCGGGGAGCGTGCGGATAAACCTGTGAGCGTGAGCCGCCTTTGCCGCGGCGATAACCTCTTCGTCGGTCGCGTCAAGTCTGCCGTAGCGGATATTCTCCATAATCGTGCCGTTGAACAGCCATGTGTCCTGAAGCACCATTCCGAACGCGTCCCTGAGCTCGCGGCGGTTGAAGTCGCGCAAGTCGTGACCGTCGAGCTTTATGGAGCCGTCGTTCACGTCATAGAACCGCATAAGCAGCTTGACCATTGTGGTCTTGCCCGCGCCTGTAGGTCCGACAATCGCAATTCGCTGACCCTGCTTAACCTTCGCGGAGAAATCCTTGATGATGATTTTGTCCTCGTTGTAGCCGAACCTTACATGCTCGAACTCAACGTCGCCTTTGATTGTGGTGACGTCAACGGGGTTATCGACCTTCTGGTTTTCCTCTTCTTCGTCGAGAAATTCAAAAACTCTCTCAGCCGCCGCAGCCATTGACTGCACCTGGTTGATTACCTGGGACATCTGCTGAATCGGCTGGGTGAAGTTCTTGACATACTGGATAAACGCCTGAATATCACCGATTGTGATAACGCCCTGAATCGCGAGAAGTCCGCCCGAGAGCGCAACCGCCGCGTAGCCGAGGTTGCCGACGAACATTGTAATCGGCATCATCATACCCGAGAGGAACTGCGATTTCCACGCTGAGTTGTAGAGGATTTTGTTCGTCTTTTCGAACTCCTCAAGCACCTCGTCCTCTTTGTTGTAAGCCTTGATAATGAGGTGTCCGCCGAAGCTCTCTTCAACGACGCCGTTAATCTCGCCGAGGTACTTCTGCTGGTCGCGGAAATGCTTCTGCGAAATCTTGACGACCATACTCAGAAGGAACGCCGAAACAGGGAGAATAACGACCGCGATGAGCGTCATTATCGGTGAAATCGAGAGCATCATAATCAGAATACCGATGATTGAGCAAATCGAGGTGATAATCTGGGTGATACTCTGGTTAAGTCCCATTCCGAGGGTATCAACGTCGTTCGTAACCCTCGAGAGCACCTCGCCGTAGGTGCGGCTCTCAAAATATTTAAGCGGCATACGGTTGATTTTCTCGGAAATCTCCCTGCGCATACGGTAGCAGATTTTCTGAGAAACGCCCGTCATAAGCCAGCCCTGAATGAACATAAACACGGCGCTGACAAGGTAAATCGCGACAACTATCAGCAGAATATTCGCGATAGCGTCCATATTGACCGTGCCTGTTCCCTCAATCTTTTTGAACAGTCCCGAGGCGAGCTCAGTGGTCGCCTTACCGAGAATCTTGGGTCCGATGACGGAGAACACGGTCGAAGCCGCGGCGCAAATCATTACGACCACAACCGCCGCTTTGAAGCGTCCGATGTATTTAACGAGGTTCTTTATCGAGCCCTTGAAGTCCTTTGCCTTTTCCACGGGCGCCATTCCGCCGCCGTGGTGGCCTCCGCCTCTTCTGCGGTTATCAGCCATTGCTCTCAACCCCCTCTCCGAGTCCTAGTTCCTTTTCGGAAAGCTGGGATTTAGCAATTTCGAGGTATTCGGGACAGGTTTTGAGGAGCTCCGAGTGAGTTCCCATTCCCGCGATTTTTCCCTCGTCGAGCACGATAATCTGCTCCGCGTCAATAATCGTTGAAATACGCTGAGCCACGATAATCACGACGCTGTCTGCGACGCTCTCGGAGAGCGCCTTTCTGAGCTGCTTGTCGGTTTTCATATCGAGCGCCGAGAAGCTGTCGTCAAAGATGTATATCTTCGGGTGCTTGGCAATCGCTCTCGCAATCGAAAGTCTCTGCTTCTGACCGCCCGAAACATTCGAGCCGCCCTGAGCGATTTCGCTGTCGTACCTGTCGGTTTTGTTGTCGATAAACTCCGTCGCCTGAGCAATCTCGGCGGCTTTTTCTATATCGCTGTCGCTCGCATTCTTGTTGCCAAAGCGCAGGTTTGTGGCAATTGTGCCGCTGAAAAGAATTCCCTTCTGCGGAACATAGCCTATCATATCTCTGAGCGACTTCATTGTGATGTCGCGGATATCCTTGCCCTCAATCTCGATTGAGCCCTCGGTCACGTCATAAAGACGCGGAATGAGGTTTACGAGCGTGGACTTTCCGCTGCCTGTGCTGCCGATAATCGCCGTCGTCTGGGACGGACGCGCTGTGAACGAGATATCGCTGATGACATTTTCCTCAGCTCCCGGGTATCTGAACGCGACGTTCTTGAATTCCACAACGCCGTCCTTTGCCTTGAGCTCCTCAGCGTTTTCTCTGTCCGTTACGGACGACTTGGTGTTGACAACCTCGTCGATACGTCCCGCGGCAACCGCGGCTCTGGGCAGGAAAATCGACATCATCGTGAGCATCAGGAAGCTGATGATAATCTGCATAGTATAGGTGATGAAGGCGGTCATTTCGCCGACCTGCATATTTCCGTCGTTAATTTGCCCCGAAGCTACCCAAACGATGAGCACGGAAACAAAGTTCATAAACACCGTCATAATCGGCATCAGGAAGGTCATAACGCGGTTCGTAAAGAGCGTGGTCTTTGTGAGCGCGACGTTCGCCTCGTCGAAGCGCTCTTCCTCTCGCTTTTCACGTCCGAACGCTCGGATTACGGGAACACCCGTGAGGATTTCACGAGATACGAGGTTAACACGGTCAACGAGCTTCTGCATAAGCTTGAACTTGGGCATAACGATGAGCATAAGCGTGAGCACCGTAGCCATAATTGCTCCGACCGCCACAGCGATAACCCACCACATAGACGCGCCTGTGCCCGCGACCTTGACAACTCCGCCGATACCGATAATCGGCGCGTAAAGCACCATTCTCAGCATCATTACCGTAACGAACTGAATCTGCTGGATATCGTTTGTCGAACGGGTAATGAGTGAAGCGGTCGAGAATTTGTCGATTTCCGCGTTGGAGAAACCGATTACGTTCTTGAACACCTTGCTCCTCAGGCTCATTCCGACTCCCGCGCCGACTCTTGCGGCGAAGAATCCCACAAGCACTGCGGCGACTGTCAGAATCAAAGCAATAACAATCATTCTGAGACCCGCAGCCCAAAGGTAATTGGTCTGGATTTCGTCAACGTCAACTCCCGCAAGAAGGTCCATTTCCTTGGCGTAAGCCTTGCCCGAGCTCATCAGCGTATCGGTGCCGAGAGCGTCAATCTGCTTCTGCATCTGCTCGCGCATATTTTGCAGAGTTTTTTCGCTGTCGGGTGAGCCTGCTATCATAATCGCCATAAGCGGACTTGCGTCGACGCACTCGACCTTGGTCTTGTTGCCGTCCTCGTCCTCTTTTTCGACCGTCTTTTTCTCAAGAGTGTTCAAAATTCCCTCGGGGATATTCTGTCCCTTCAGCATTTTGTTGAGAGTTGAAACGGGAAGGCTCGACATCTGATAGTTCATTATTATCGGAATAATCAGCTCGTCGTCGAGCTCCTTGAGCTTTTCGTCGCTCAGCTCCTTGCGCTCAACAATCTTGTCTGAATCCGCCGATTTGTAATTATACGCGTCTATAAAATCCTTCTGTTCTTCCTCGGTCATAAAATTCAACGCCGTGCGGAATTTGTCGAGAGGGATTTTCTCGGGCAAAATATGCTCGATACCGCTGTTCTGAATACCCGTGTCGATAATATCCGAGGTATACTGCGGCAGAGCGAGGTCGCACCAAGCCTGAATAACAAGCAGCAGAATGATTATCAGAACGGACTTCCAGTACGGAATCAAATTCTTAAAAATCTTTCCCATATTTCTCTCCTTTCTTTTTTTGTCCATATCTATATAATTCTACCGCTTTATAAAAAATTAATCAAGTATTCATTTTGCGGAAAATGTACAAAACCTCGGAGCGCTTTGCCCCGAGGTTTTTGTTCGGATTTATTCATCCTCATACTTTGTCTTGCATTTTTCGATAAGCGCGAGGGTCTTTTTGTAATCCTGTGGAATATAGATTTCCGTATTGACGGTGTCTAAATCATATGAAGCATCGCCGCCTCCGCCGTATCTCAAATCTATTTCATAGCCGCTGAAAGGATGCGGTAAACCGTACTTCTCGTAATCTTCCTTTATTGTGCTGATAAGCTCCTGCTTTCTCGCCGCTGTATCAAAATAGTCGCCGTCGTAATAAAACTCGTCATCGTCGTCATCGAAGTATCCCGGTTCGAAAATCTCAACCTCAGTTAAATCCTTTGCGTCGCAGATAAACAGCGGGCTTGCTCCTCTGTAGAACGTATCGCGGTCGGTTTCATTCAATTTTGATACGTTCACAAATCCGTACTTGCGGCTTACCTTTGAGCCGTTATTGAGCGTGTACGTTAAGCTGACAGGCTGAGTGGTGTCATCGAAGTTATAACCCATATAGTTGCTGTAATAATCTGTGTTGCCATATCCAAGGATTGAAGCAAAAACCGAGCTGAGTGTGTTACTGCGGATTGAATATTTACTGTCCTTGCTCACAAGCTCATAAACGTCCTTATGGAGCTGAGTTACCTTCTCAATTTCCTTTTTGTCGGTGATATTGTGCTCAATAATGTTTTTGTCGTTATGCTTTATACTGTAGCCCTCGGTAAAGCTCACGCTCTTAATCGAGTCAACCGACGGAATGTAGCTGTTGTAGCCGAAAAATCCCATAGAAATCACAACAAAAACCGCCGCGAACGCGGCAATCATAATGCCGTAGGGAATGAGGCTCTTGCCGAATTTCGCAAATCCGCCCGCAAAGATGAGCTGAACCACAAAGTAGCTGAGGAAGGAGCCGATAATCATACCGAGCCAGAATCTGAAAATCTCCAGACTTGTGTCGTTGAACAGCACGGCAAACAGAAACGCCATAGCGATACCGACAGCGAAGCTTATCATAAGCTTGATGACAATCTTCGGAACAGTATACGCAAAGTGCGACTGAGCGCTCTCTGCCTTTCTCTTTCTGACAAGTAAAACAGACGCCGCAAAGAATACCGCAGTAAATCCGAGCCAGTAAAGCTGACTGATTGCAAAGCCTGCGCACGCGGGACAGAGCGCGAATGTAAACATTTCGTCAAAGTTGATTGTGTATCCGTAGAGGAAGCTGGCAGGCAGAAGCTGAACAAGCATCATACCGATAGGATATGCCCCGTTGATAATGAGGTACGAAAGCACCTTCTCGCTTGTTTTTCCGCAGCATACCGAGAGGAACCCGATAAACGCGATATTTGCGCTGAGATTAACGAGAGTTCGGAGCAGAACGTCGCCGACATTCACGTCCTTCTGAAACATACCCATAACCGTAGGCGAGCCCGCGTTTGCCGTAATTAGCATAAGCAGAAGCATTACAACCGTCATCGGCACCGCGCTGATTAAGAATACGGTCAAGGATTTTGTGATGAACAGTGACCGCCTCGTAATCGGCAGAGCGCCGAACATATCAGTCTTACGTTTGTTGTGAAGGTATGAAAACTCCTTGACCGACAGCACAATCATAAACAGGAACGACAGAAAGGTCGTCATCGAAGCCATTGCGATTGACGCGTCAACCCAAGGGTTGAAGTCTGACTCTACGGCGTCTGCCAGTGTCTGAGCTGACAGCGAACCCATAAAGTAGATAATTCCGAAGAACAGAATCAGCGACAGGTAGATAATAATCACCGTAAGGTTGTTTTTGATACCCCATTTGAGCATACTTATTTCGGGCTTCAGGCGTTTAGTTGATGTTGTTGATGTCATATCCCACACCCTCCATTTCGTTGATAAATACTTCCTCAAGGGTAAGCGGCAGAGCCTCAAGGAACGCAGGCTCCAGAGCTTCGAGCTTCGGCATAAAGTCCTCTGCATCACCTCTGATTGTCAGGCTGAACAGCGAGCCCTGACGCTTTTTGTTGATGACGTCAAGTCCGTCGAATACGCTCTCGTCAATCGGTGTGTTGAACGCAATCTGTACCTTATGAATTCCGAGCTTGAGTGTATCGAGCTCTTTTTCCTCAACAACTCCGCCCTTGTGAAGCATTCCGATGTGGTCGCAGATGTCCTCGAGCTCTCTGAGATTGTGTGAGGCAATCATAACGGTCATTTTGCGGTCGGTAACATTCTCTATAATTATCTTCTTGACGTGCTGACGGATAACAGGGTCGAGTCCGTCAAAAATCTCATCGAGAAAAAGATAGCTCGGACGCGTCGAGAGCGCCAGAATAAGCGCCGCCTGACGCTGCATACCCTTTGACATATTGATTATCTTAGCCTTGGGGTTAATCGGAAAGACAGTGCAGAGCTTTTTATAGTACTCTTCGTCCCAATTCGGGAACAATTGTCTGTATGCGTAGGCAGTGTTCTCGATTGTACTGCCGTTGTAAAAGTACGGAAAGTCGGGGATAAAGGCGCATTTCGCCTTGACCGACGGATTCTCAAAGCTGTTTTCGCCGTCGATGATAACCTCTCCGCCGTCGGGCTCAAAAACTCCGTTGATAACTCTGAGCAGCGTCGATTTGCCCGCTCCGTTTGAGCCGACGAGACCGAACACTGAGCCCTCGGTAACGTTAAAACTCAGACTGTCGAGAGCCCTGAGCACGCCGAACAGCTTGGTAACATTCTTTATTTCAATCATATTTCCTCCTATATCCTTCTCATTAATTCCTCAAGCTCGACCTTGGTAACGCCGAGCGATACGCATTTTTTGAGCTCCGCCTCCAAGCTTTTGAGAGCGGCTTCCTTCTCGGTGTTTTTTATGCTCAAATCGGACGAGATAAACGAACCCTTGCCAACGGTCGAGCAGATGTAACCGTCGTTCTCAAGCATCTTATACGCTTTCGAAACGGTGTTGGGATTGACCGAAAGCTCGGTCGCAAGCGAGCGCACTGGCGGAAGCTTGTCGTTAGGAGCCAGAACACCGACCGAAATCAGCCTAACTACGTTGTTGTATAACTGCTCGTAAATCGGCGTTCTTGAGGATAAATCAAGTGTAAACATCCGTCCTCTCCTTTCTTGTTTTAATTGCATTAATACAACTAGTACAATTAATATAATACAATAGTACCCTTTTGTCAATACTTTTTTGAAAAAGAGCAAACAAAAAGGACGCCTCACTGAGACGTCCTGCTTGATTGATTATTTCATATCGCCTTTTTTGCGGATTGTAACTCCATACGCATTTGCGTGGCTTACATACTTGGAGAACTCATCCTTCTTGAAGATTTTCTTATTCTGGAACTCCTTGCTGTCCTCGATAATTAACTGGCTGATACCGTAGTTATCAACCAATCTCGAGCCCGTAGCGCCGATACAAATGAAGTATTTGCCTTCGTCTGTTGTGACGGTAGCGTGCATACGGTATACGTTTGAGCTCTCGTGAAATACCTTGAGCTTCTTAATCTCCGTGTTTTTACCCTTATAAAAATCGTTGAGCGCCTTTATATCCTCGTCGAGCGTCTTGCTCTCCTTAACCGCATAATCGTTGAAAAGCTCCTTAAGACCCTCTTCGTTGTCGAGCGCTGTGATTGTCTTGTCGAACAAATCCTGCATTTTGGAATCACTTCTACCCAAAAAGATTCCCATAACAATGAAGAGCACAACGAGCGAAATACCCAGAATGCTTAAAATAGCCTTATTCCTCATAGCCTTACTTCCTTTTAAAAGATATATCTAATTATACCGCATATCAAAATTTTGTCAATATATAAAACAAAAGACGGTTCCTGAGAACCGTCTGAGCTAACACCCTAAAAACTGAATAAAGAATTGGATAATGAGAAATCTTAAAGAGACCAAAGATAATTGCGCACTAATGCGAATTGTTGTGGTCAAGCCCTCGACCTATTAGTACTGCCAAGCTAAATACGTCACCGCACTTACACACGCAGCCTATCAACCTCGTAGTCTTCAAGGGGTCTTAC
>ONAL01000004.1:83082-91747 GCA_900315785.1 uncultured Eubacteriales bacterium | reverse complement strand
GTGTTATACTTCACTTCTCTTTAAGCTAATTTAATCGCTTAAATCAACTCAAAAAAATTTCGGGTTTCTTTACTTTCGTTGTTCAATTTTCAAGGTTCAGACGTGTCGAAAACCGTCGCGATTTAATCGAGATGTTTTTCACACGTGCAAGAGCTATTATACCACAACAAGAGAAAAAGTCAAGGGGAATTTTCAAATTTTTTAAAAAAATTTTTAACATTATTTCACTTGACAAACAAGGGCATAGTATATATAATAATTGATAGCAATTTAATCCCTCTAAAAACAGTGACGGGAATAAGATACAGCTCCAAACGCAAAGAGAGCCGATGGTTGGTGTAAATCGGCGGTGAGGACTGTATGCATAGCTCATCCCCGAGTTTTCCGATTGATATGTAGGTCGGAACGTCAGACCGCGTTACAGGTCGGGACTTTGTTGGAAGTCCTTAAGGAGTAAGTCGTGAGGCTTGCTTGAATTTGGGTGGTACCACGAATTTCAGTTCGTCCCTATTTTAGGGGCGATTTTTTTGTGATTTATCCTGTGTGATTTTAAGGAGGAAAAATTATGAATCAAGGCTACAAAAAGTACATTCCCTTTAAGCAGATTGACCTGCCCGACAGAGAATGGCCGAACAAGACAATTACAAAGGCTCCCATTTGGTGCAGTGTTGACCTTCGTGACGGCAACCAGGCGCTTATCGACCCGATGAACCTCGAGGAAAAGCTCGAGTTCTTCCACGCGCTCGTTGATATGGGTATCAAGGAAATCGAAATCGGTTTCCCCTCGGCTTCCGAAACCGAGTACGAAATCTGCCGTGAGCTCATCGAGGGAGGTCATATTCCCGACGATGTAACAATCCAGGTGCTTGTTCAGGCGCGTGAGCACCTCATCAAAAAGACCTTTGAGGCAATCAAGGGCGCAAAGAACGTCATCGTTCACTTCTACAACTCAACATCCACCTTACAGCGCAAGGTTGTTTTCAAGACCGATATGCAGGGCGTTATCGACATCGCGGTAAGCGGAGCCAAGCTCATCAGAGAGCTCACCGAACAGTTTGAGGGCGACACCAATATTCGCTTTGAGTATTCACCCGAGAGCTTCAGCGGTACCGAAATGGACAACGCGGTTAAAATCTGCGAAGAGGTTATGGACGCGCTCGGTTCAACAAAGGAGAACCCCGTTATCCTCAACCTTCCCAACACGGTTGAGATGTGCACGCCTAACACCTATGCGGATCAGGTTGAGTACTTTATCAGACATCTCAAGAACCGCGAAGCGGCTATCATAAGCATTCATCCCCACAACGACAGAGGCTGCGGAGTTGCTGCCGCCGAGCTCGCATTAATGGCAGGCGCCGAGCGAGTTGAGGGCACGCTCTTCGGAAACGGCGAGAGAACAGGTAACCTCGATATGGTAACCGTCGGTCTTAATATGTATACTCAGGGCGTAGACCCCGAGCTCGATTTCTCCAACCTTCCCAAGCTCAAGGAAATCTACGAGAGATGTACCAATATGAAAATTGACCCCCGTCAGCCTTACATCGGCGAGCTGGTATTCACGGCTTTTTCGGGCTCACATCAGGACGCAATCAACAAGGGACATATATATATGAAAGAATCGGGTACTCCGTACTGGGAAATCCCCTATCTCCCGATTGACCCCGCAGATGTCGGCAGAGAGTACGAGCCGATTGTTCGTATCAACTCACAGAGCGGCAAGGGCGGCGCAGCTTTTGTTATGCACAACAACTTCGGCTATGATATGCCCAAGCGTATGCACCGCGAGTTCTACAACCTTGTTCAGGCTGAGTGCGAAAAGCTCGGACGCGAGCTCGTTCCCAAGGAGCTGTTGAAAGTATTTGAGGATAACTACATCAACATCGACGAAAAATACAAGCTCACACGTCACAAGGTTTACGAGGAGAGCGAGAACGGCAGAAACTACGTTCATTTCAAGGGCAGACTTCTGATTGACGGCGAGACCGAGATTAAAATCGGCGCTGTCGGCAACGGTCCGATTGACGCGTTCTTCAAGGCGTTAAAGCCGCTCAACATTGACTACAAATTCGTTAACTACAGCCAGCACGCGATTTCCGAGGGCTCCGACAGTAAGGCGGTTTCCTACATCGAGCTCAGGAAGCCCGACGGAAAGAACATCTTCGGCGTGGGTATCGACGAAAACGTAAACTTCGCTTCTATCCTCGGCGTGCTCAACGCTATCAACAGAGCGGAGCTCGAAAACAACTAACAAACGCGCAAAAAACTTCCTTCGGAATCCGAAGGAAGTTTTCTTATACCCATATTAATGTGTTATAAACGTATAGGCAATATATCCGACGTAGCCCACCAGCATCAGCACACCCTGCCAGCGTGAGAACTTCTTGGTAAAGACTGTAGGCAGGAAGCACGCTATAGTAAGCAGAAACAGCGCGGGCAAATCCACAAACAGAGTTCCGTTTGATACGGGCAAGGGCTTGCCGTATGCGAGCATACACGGCGGAAGCACGAAGGTCATATCGATAATGTTCGAACCGAGGATATTTCCGACGGAAAGCGAAGCCTGTTTCTTGGCAATCGCGGTAATTGTGGTAACAAGCTCAGGGAGCGAAGTTCCGATAGCCACAGCCGAAATACTGATGATACGCGTCGGAACACCGAGAGACGCGGCAATCGCGGAGCCGTAGTTTACGAGCAGCTCGGAACCGCCGATGATTCCTGCACAGCCAAGAACAAAGAGAACGATTTTCTTTGCGACAATTCCCTTTGTGATGTTCTCGCGCTCAGCCGCAACAGCTTCGGCATTCTCGGAAATGCTTGATTTCGCGTCTCTGACGTTCATAATAACGAAGAGAACAAACATCAGCGTAAGAACGATTGAAGCTACAATTGTGATTTCGCCTGAAAGTCCGAACAGGAAAATCGCGACGATTGCGGCGGTCAGCAGAATAACCTGCGGATAATACTTTCGCAGTCTGATTACCATCGGCATAGCAAGCAGGCTGATACCGAGAATCAGTCCCGTGTTTGCCGTTACGGAACCTACCGCGTTACCTGTCGCCATTTCGACGTCACCGCCTGCGGCGGCAAATACCGAAACAAGTATTTCAGGCAAAGAGGTAGCGAAGCCGACTATCGTAGCGCCGACGATAAAGTGCGGAATACCCGACACCTCGGCAAGCCACGCTGCGGCATCGACAAAAAAGTCTCCGCCCTTGATAATCAGAACAAGTCCGACCGCGAAGAGAAAGTACATAAGAAATGTTTCCATAATTCCTCCGTTCTAGGCTAAAAAAAAGACTTCCAGCACACCTCAAAAGCATGCTAAAAGTCTTGTTCCTCAAAAAAAGGTATGTGTCCACCGATTTATTCGGGGGGATGTTGAACACATAATTCTAACTACTCCCTTTTAACAGGTGTATGTTATCATATCAGAGTCTGTTTGTCAAGTTTATCCCGAGAAAAAACACAGCCGCAGTAATTCTGACGGTAAAGGTCATATTCGCGCGACAGCTCAATCGAGCGCTTGTAGCCGTTCTTCTTTTTGAAGTCTGACGGCAGATATCGCACGCCGTATTCCTCGGCGATTTTCTCGCCTATTGAGTTGATTTTCTCTGCATTTTTCAGAGGAGAAATCGTAAGCGTTGTGAGAAAATAATCGCAGTCCAAATCCTTGCAATACTTTGCGGCTTCTCTCAGGCGCAGCTCAAAGCAGACCGAACATCGCTCGCCGCCCTCGGGTTCTTTTTCAAGACCCTTTACGGCTTTTAGGTATAGCTCGGGGTTATAATCACCCTTGACGAGCCTTACGGGATTTTTGAGCGGAAGCTCGGAGATAAGCCGTTCCTCCTCGCTGAGTCTGAAGCTGTACTCCTCGGGTGATGTGATATTCGGATTGTAGTACAGAATAATTATATGAAAATACTGCGAAAGATATTCCAGAACATAGCTTGAACAGGGAGCGCAGCAGGCGTGAATCAAAAGCGCGGGCGTTTCGCCGTCGGCAGTCACGCGGTCGATAAGCGCATCCATATTTTTCTGAGCGTTTGTCATAGGTTATCGATAATCTCCTTTGCGGTTTTCGCGACGAACGGCGCTCCTGCGGAAACGAGCTCTTCCCTGCCTCGGAAACCCCATTCAACACCGAGCATATCAACACCCGCGTTCTGAGCCGTGAAAACATCCACGTCGCTGTCACCTATGTAGAGACAGTCGGACTTTTCGACTCCAAGCTCCGAGAGAATCGCGAGCAGCGCCGAAGGGTCGGGCTTAACGGGGAACTCGCTTCGCTTGCCCCACGCTGCGGTGAAGGTGTGATTGGGAAGCGTCTTTTTGAGAATCATATCCACAAATTCGTCGGGCTTGTTAGAAAGCACGGCGGTTTTTATTTTCATTGACTCGAGAGCCGAAAGCATTTCCGAAATACCCTCGTAGGCGTAAATGTTGTCGTTGCAGTGGACAGCGTAGTAGCTGTCGAAGGTGTCGCGGACGATTTCTCTGAGTTTTTCGTCAGAAGCGCTCTCGCCCATAGCCCTCTCAACAAGCTTGTCTCTGCCGTTTCCGACAAACCTTTTGTAAGCTTCAACAGGGTGAGCAGGCAAGCCCGCGCGCTTCAGCCCCTCGTTAGTTGCGTTCGCAAGGTCTGTTATTGAGTTTACGAGAGTACCGTCGAGGTCAAAAACTACAAGCTTGTGCATTAAAATCCCTTTTCCTGTTCAAATAATATCGCGCGGCAGGGCGCGGCTTCCATTCCGTCGAGCCGTATCGGAAAGGCGCAGAGCGTGTAGTCGTTGCCGTCCTCTACGCCGCTGAGGTCAAGATTTTCGAGAACCGCTATATCGTTGCCGAGCAGAATACGATGTGTGTTTTCGTTGTCAAAATCCGCACCGATGGATTGGCGGTCAATGCCGATAAGCATCAAATCGCTGTCGGCAATCACGCGCGCGGCGGAGCTTTCGATGCCGCCGTCTCCCTTGGTATGAATCAGAAGGCGTTTTCTGCACTTCTGCAAAATCCGTTCCATATCAACGCCTGTCAGAATATGGTCGGCAGTGATTACGCTGCACTTGCCGTAAAAGGTAGCCGTGCGGATTTCGTCAATCTTCTTGCCGTCGGGGTCAAAGTGATAGGGCGCGTCGATATGTGTTCCTGTGTGAGAGCTTATCGAAAACATACTCAGGTTGTAACTGTCGCCGTTTTCCATTGACTTCACGGTTTTTACAACCGTGTCGGGGTCGCCCTCATACGGCGGTGTGTCGATAATACTTCTGCTGATATCATATATAAACATACTAACGCCTCCTCTATGACAGTATAGCACGAGTCACGGGATTTATCAATTGTCAATTGCAAAAACAAAAGAGCCGTCCTTGCGGACGGCCCTAAAGTAAGCTTAAATCTTAATTATTTAACCTTGATGGAGACTGTCTGAGTCTTGGTAGCCTTGTTGTACTTAGCAGTACCTGCAGCTGTAACTGTTACCTTAACCTTGATTGTCTTACCCTTCTTTAAGCCCTTCTTGATTGTGAGCTTACCGTTCTTGATGGAAACCTTCTTATTGCCGGAAACCTTGTAAGTAACCTTACCCTGAGCCTTGGAAACCTTAGCTACTGTAGCGGTAATGTTCTTCTTGGAATTAGCGTTAACAGTCTTTGTGAACTTAACTGTCATTGTGTTAGCAATCTTCTTAACGGTAATGTCAGCAGAAGCGGACTTCTTGTTGTTTGTAACTGTGATAGTAGCCTTACCTGCGCCAACGCCTTTTACGTTACCCTTGGAGTCAACCTTAGCAACCTTAGTGTTGGAGGACTTGTAAGTTGTAGCGCCTGTGGGGAAGTTGATCTTAGCGGAGATAGTAGTCTTATCGCCAACCTTGATGGAAGACTTCTTGAGTGTAGCGCTTAATACACGAGTAGCACCTGTAGCAACTGTAACTGTGCAGGATCTCTCTACGCCTTCAGCATCCTTGAATGTAACCTTTGTTGTACCATCCTGAACAGCTGTTACTGTAACAACGCCTGTCTCAGGATCCTGAGTGATTGTAGCGATGGAATCATCCTCAACTGTAGCAACAGCAGTGGGATCGTTGGGAGTGATGTTAGCGCTCTTCTTGGAAGCATCGTTTGTGAAAAGGTCTACAGACTTGGGAGAAATCTGTAATGTCTGGGGGAACTGACCATCGGAAAGAACCTTGCCTGCAGCCTCAGCCTCAGCCTTTGTGGGGTAGATGCCATATGTGCCGTCGCCATAGTAATAGAACCAGTCGCCGCCCCATGTTGTAGCGCCGGAGTAGTCGTTTACAGACTTAGCGTCTTCGTCGATAACGAAGATCATACCGTCGAAGCTCTCGATACCGTCGGGATAGAAGCCGTACTTATCGTCGCCAGCCTCATAAAGCTCGGAGTTGACATCGATTGTCTGATAAGCATAAGCTGACTGGGGAAGTTTGTCCTCGGGCTTACCACCGTCAACTGTAGCGTTGAAGATGATCTTACCTGTGCTCTTGGGAACATCTACTTTGAAGATGTGAGCATCAGCAGACTCTTTCTCCTTGATTACATAGCCCGGCCAACCCTGAGCGCACTCGCCTGTATAATCGTCGCACTTGTAGTCGCCGCCGTACCAGTAGATACCTGCAGAGCAGCTGTCGAGGTTTGAGCCGTCGTATGTGTCGTTATACTCGTTCTTCCAATGCTCAGGCATATAGAAATAATATGTATTAGTCTCTACCTGAATTTCGGGGTCTGAGTTAACAACTTCTGTTACAACAGGTCTGTGAACTTTTGTCTCCTCAGCAGAAGCAACTGTCATAACCAATGCCATGGAAGCGAGCATGCATACTGCAAGTAATAAGCTTAAAGATTTCTTGAAAATTCTCATTTCAATTACCTCCTAAATATTATTTTCCGCATAGCGGATTTAAGCTTGTAATTATTATAATTTATATGGATGTTTTTTTCAAGTAAATTATAAAAAAAGCTGTTTGCTATCAAAATTTTTAGTATGTTACACAAATTTTCACCTGTTTTTTTATGCACAAACACCATTTCGCTGATTTTCAGAAAAATACACCTTTTATTTTCCGCTTGACATTCCAAATGAAATTTACTAAAATTATCTCGTATGTATTTTATGGTAGAAATGAGGCTATTTTTATGGATAACAGCAAGAAAAGTATGGAAAGCCTTGTCGCTCTCTGTAAGGGCAGAGGCTTTGTATATCCCGGCTCGGAAATTTACGGCGGACTCGCCAACACCTGGGATTACGGTCCCTTAGGCGTTGAGCTCAAGAACAACATCAAGAAGGCGTGGCTCAAGAAGTTTGTACAGGAGAACAAGTACAACGTAGGTCTTGACTCGGCTATTCTTATGAATCCGCAGACCTGGATTGCGTCAGGTCACCTCGGCGGCTTCTCCGACCCGCTTATGGATTGCCGCGAGTGCAAAACACGTCACAGAGCCGACAACCTTATCGAGGATTTTGACGGAACGAATGTTGCGGGCTGGTCAAATGAGCAGATGATGGACTACATCAAGGAGCACTCTATCCCCTGTCCGAACTGCGGAAAGCACAACTTCACCGACATCCGTCAGTTTAACCTGATGTTCAAGACCTTCCAGGGCGTTACCGAGGACACAAAGAACGAGCTTTATCTCCGTCCCGAGACCGCTCAGGGTATTTTCGTAAACTTCGCAAACATTCAGAGAACAAGCCGCAAGAAGGTTCCCTTCGGCGTAGCTCAGATTGGAAAATCCTTCCGTAACGAAATCACTCCCGGAAACTTCATCTTCCGCGTAAGAGAGTTTGAGCAGATGGAGCTTGAGTTCTTCTGCAAGCCCGACACCGACCTCGAGTGGTTCGAGTACTGGAGAGGCTTCTGCCGCGACTGGCTGTATTCGCTCAACATCAAGCCCGAGAATCTCCGTCTCCGTGACCACGACAAGGAAGAGCTCAGCTTCTACAGCAAGGCGACCACAGACTTCGAGTACCTCTTCCCCTTCGGCTGGGGTGAGCTCTGGGGTATCGCGGACAGAACCGACTATGACCTCACTCAGCACATCAACACCTCGGGCAAGAGCCTTGAGTACTTTGACCCGACAACAAACGAGAAGTACATTCCGTATGTTATCGAGCCGTCGCTCGGCGTAGAGAGACTTTTCCTCGCGATTATGACCGAGGCTTACGACGAAGAGGCTGTAAGCGAGAAGGACACAAGAACCGTTCTCAGACTTCATCCCGCGCTTGCACCGTTCAAGGCTGCAGTGCTTCCGCTCTCAAAGAAGCTCGGCGATAAGGCTGAGGCTGTATTCGAGGAGCTCTCCAAGAGCTTTATGGTTGACTATGACGACGCGGGCTCTATCGGTAAGCGTTACCGCCGCCAGGATGAAATCGGTACTCCGATTTGCATTACCTACGACTTTGACAGCGTTGAGGACGGCTGCGTAACAATCCGTAACCGTGACACAATGGAGCAGGAGCGAGTAGCAATCGACAAGCTCAACGACTACATTGCTGAATTGGTTAAATTCTAATATTTCCTTAATACTCAAAAGGGGCTGCCGCGTTATTTTGCGGCGGCTCCTTTGCTTTGCCGCGTCAAACTGATGCAGTGCATCAGTTATTTTTTTGAAACTGAGGCAGAAAAAACCCAGTGTTTATGCGGGTTTCA